>CAXGMH010000010.1:0-40509 GCA_964010795.1 uncultured Alphaproteobacteria bacterium | reverse complement strand
TTCAGACCTTTAACGAAATCAGCCGTATAATCCGTTAACATCACTTCGCCCTCAGGGTTTTGAACGGCCAGTCTTGTTACAATCGGGAAATCTGTATGATCGGAAAACTCTATAATTTTCCAGCCCTCTCCGTAAAAGGGTAGTTCTGCCGCCATGACAGTTGCGCTATCTGGTGCAAAGGCATGACCCTCCATTTCAAGGTTAATCATCTTGGTTAATTTTTGAGATTCTCGCTTACCAAGCTTTGTATATAAAAAAGAATCTGACATGAATGCTGTCTCTTTCGTCGGTGCGGTTACGCTGTTTCAATTTGTATAACAGTGTGAACAACTAGGCGTATAATTCAAGGGATAAATAAATCGCTGAGTTATCCCCATCCGCGAAGACAAATCGACACATCACCTACACACACCTAACAAGGTTTTCCAAGCATGGGCATAAGTCTAAAATCAAGGCTACGCAAAACGACTTAGAAACTAGGATTCGAGGTGGTATGAAACAGTGTGTGTATAAATCAAAGGATAAAATTAATCCCCGATTCTCACAGGGATCTATAACAACTACATCCTTTAAATATTTTTCTTATTATTAGTATTCAAGCTTTTAAAGATAAGGTAAGACTGGTTAATAAATTCTAAACGACAAACGATAAGGCTGAGTTCCATCCATGCAAAAAATGCTATCTGTTCTCGAAGGAAAAAACCTTACACCGCCACCAATCTGGTTGATGCGTCAGGCCGGACGATATCTGCCTGAATATCGTGAAATCCGTGCTCAAGCCGGAGATTTTCTGAGTTTGTGTTTTAATCCGGAATGGGCAAGTGAGGTAACATTACAGCCTATTCGCCGATATGATCTGGATGCAGCGATTATTTTTTCTGATATTCTGGTAACGCCGTATGCGCTGGGACAAGAGGTTCGCTTTGTTGCGGGTGAGGGGCCGAAACTCGGAGAGTTGAACATCGATAAATTGCACTACAAACCTGAATTGCTTGACCCGGTTTATGAGGCATTGAGCAGAACCCGCACAGCGTTGCCAGAAGATAAAACGCTGATTGGTTTTTGTGGTGCTCCATGGACTGTTGCCTGTTACATGGTTGAAGGCGGGAGCAGCAAAGACTGGCAAAAAGCACGATTGATGGCACAAACAAATCGCGAAGCTTTTGCAGCGCTGATTGACCAACTGGTTGAAATTTCGGCGCATTATTTGTGCAGCCAAATCGAGGCCGGTGCAAATTGCGTACAAATTTTTGACAGCTGGTCTGGCGCTTTATCAGAAAGCGAATTTGAAAAATGGGTGATCGAACCGACACGGAATATTATTAAATCAGTACGGGCAAAATACCCTGAAACTCCGATTATCGGTTTTCCTAAAGGCGCAGGCGCAAAGGCACAGCGCTACGTTAAGGAAACAGGCGTAAATGCCATTGGTCTGGATACATCTGTTCCACTTGACCAGGCACAGGATTTACAGCGTTTTTGTCCTGTCCAAGGCAATCTCGATCCTATCGCTCTCTTGACTGGAGGCACGCATCTTACGCTTGAGGTTAACCGTATCCTCGATAGTTTATCCGATGGACCGATGATCTTTAATCTTGGTCATGGCGTAATTAAAGAAACCTCGCCTGAAAATGTGGCGCAAGTGGTCGAGATGGTCAGAAATTACAAGAGGTAAAAATGGATGAGTATGGCGAAATCGCTGAAGTTTATTATGCTCTTAACACGCCTGAAGTCATGGCGGGAGAATGCATAGAAAATCCTGATATATCAGAGTTTATTGCTAATTTGCCTGATGGCT
Source organism: uncultured Alphaproteobacteria bacterium (assembly GCA_964010795.1). GTDB lineage: Bacteria > Pseudomonadota > Alphaproteobacteria > Micavibrionales > UBA9664 > CAXGMH01. The sequence continues at coordinate 38,711 of CAXGMH010000010.1, read as the reverse complement.
CCCATATCCTTGATGCGGCTTGTGGACTGGGGTATGACGCTATTGCTATTCAAAATAGTTTACCCAAAGAGCAGACTGCACAAGGAAAGAAATTTTTCGCTTACGGTGCAGATTTTTCACAAGCCATGATCGATGGATCTAAACAAAATGCAGCTACCTTTTTTAAAAATGATAAAGAGATAGACTTTCGTTGCTGTTCATTTGAAGATCTTAAGTTGCAACAGGATTGGTATCAGAAATTCGATGCGGTAATTGTGCCGAATGCGCTTTACACCTTTCCAAAACAGATCAGTGCGAAAGATTATGAGTTATATTTTCAGCGATGCCTCGAAAGCTTTTCTTGTGTACTTAAAAAGGGAGGATTTTTGGTCGCTAACTTCAGAGATTGGCAAAAAATTGAAAAGAAAAACGCAAAGACATCTCATGAAGATGAGCGATTTGGAGAGGTTTTTATTACGCAGTATGAGTGGTTATATAACCAAGAGGATGGCATGGCGCATTATGCCGATATAATTGTTTTTAAAAAAGATAATCCCGATAAACGGCATATATCATCTGTTAAATACTACAATGGAACTGCGCTTGACTTTGCCGATATGATCGAAAAAGCAGGCTTTAAGATTGATAAAAACAGTATCAATAAACCAAGCGCTTACGATGAAGGTTTTGTAACATTAATTGCGGAGAGAATTTGATGCAAAAAACAGCCGTTATATTATTCAATTTGGGTGGGCCGGATGAACGTGCTTCGATCAAGCCGTTTTTGTTTAATTTTTTCATGGATAAAAATATTATTGGGGCGCCCTTGCCGATCCGCTGGATGTTGGCAAAATTGATCTCGGTAAAACGTTCAAAACAAGAGGCAGGAGATTCATACGGGTTTTTAGGTGATAAGTCACCCTTGCTTGAAAACACACAAAAACAAGCAGAAGCTTTACAGAAAAAATTGCCACAGCATATGAAAGTTTTTGTATCAATGCGTTATTGGCATCCACGTGCCGAAGACGTGATTGAACAGGTAAAGGAATGGGGCGCACAGCGCTTGATTTTTCTTCCGCTTTATCCGCAATTTTCAACAACAACCAGTTTTTCTTCTGTTCAGGAATGGCAGAAACAAGCACGGAAACAAGGGTTGAAACTACCGTCCAAAATTATTTGTTGCTATCCGTGGGATGGTGAAAACGGAGAGGGCGGCTTTATCGGTGCTAGTGCTGACCTGATTAGAAAAAGCTATGAGGATTTGGATGAACAGGCTCGTAAAAAGGGTGTAAAGGCACCCCGCCTTTTGTTTTCAGCACATGGCCTGCCAGAGGTTGTTGTAAAGCGTGGCGATCCTTATCAGTGGCAATGCGAGCAAAGCGCGCAAAAAATTGTTGATGCGCTTGCTATAGAAAATCTTGATTGGTCGATTTGTTATCAAAGCCGTGTCGGCCCTCTTAAATGGATTGGCCCTTCAACCGAGGAAGAGCTGGAGCGTGCGGCACATGATAACGTGCCTGTCCTGATCTATCCCCACGCCTTTGTATCAGAACACGTTGAAACACTTGTCGAGCTTGATATTGAGTACCGTGAAGAGGCAGATAAGATGGGAGTGCCGCTTTACGGCAGAGCGCCAACAGTGATGGATCACCCGAAATTTATTCAGGGGTTGGCCGATACCGTTCTGGCCTATGACACAGGCGCAGAGGATATCAGGCCTAATTTTGTTCAAGGCCGCTCACAGAGTTTTTGCCAAGGCCAGTTTAAGCGATGCGCTTGCCAATGGCTTCCTGATCTTATATCAAGACCTTGCGGGCAAAATGAGGAGGCAGCATAGATGATACAAGATTTTTTGGGCAGTTATTACCTTTGGGTAAAGGCACTGCACGTCATAGCAATCGTCGCATGGATGGCCGGGCTTTTATATTTGCCGCGTCTTTTTGTGTATCATTGCGAGGCAGAAACAGGCTCGGATCTGGATACGACGCTGCAAACGATGGAACGCCGTTTGTATAATTTTATCATGATGCCGGCAATGAAGGTTGTGTGGGTTCTTGGGCTTCTTATGCTTTATACCAACCCGGATCTTTTGAAATTTGGCTGGATGCACGCCAAGCTTTTACTGGTGGTGCTAATGACTGGTGCACATCATGTTATGGGTGTACATATGAAACGGTTTGCCAAAGGCGAGAATACAAAAAGTCACAAATTCTTTAGAATATTCAATGAGGTGCCGACGGTTCTGATGATCGCTATTGTTATTCTTGCGATTGTAGAGCCCTTTTAAGCTGTTATTTTGGCTTAATGGCAATAGCCGTGATTGGCTCTTTTCAGGCTTTTATCTTCCTTTTCCATGAGTAAACGAATATCCCGCATGAAAAACGGCATGGTAAGCATAAGTGCGGAATTTCTAGCACGCATGGCAGATATATCGCCATGTGTTGGAAATAAAGTATGTTGATGGACGGCTGGAATATTAGCCTTGGTTTGGTTTTCAAAAACGGTCGCTAATTTGCCGTTACTTTTTCTCATGTAATCATCGTACATTTTATCGGCAATGTGGGTGTCATCTATGTCATAGATTTGACCGAATTCGTCTTTTAGCGCGACAATGAAATCAAACAACGCATATCTGTCGTCAAAGACGATACGAGAGTCAGAGTAATAAAATGTGATGCTTTCGCGCAGAGATTCTGTTTTTTCGGCGATGTTTCGAGCGTCTTGGAAAAAAAGATCAATGGCGACTTTGCTGTCTTTTTCTAATTCATCGGTATTGGCCATATCACTCATGGCTTCGAAATCGATAATGAAGCTTTCATCATCGTCTTCGTCGTCAATAAGAATATCGAAGACCGGACGGCCATAACAATTGGCGATATCACCCATCTCGGGATGATAGATCGTGGTGAAAAGTAAGCTTAGGTTAGCGACCATGAGATCGATGGAGCTGTAGGGCTCTTCTTCAAAATAGGTCGGCGTTTTGTTTTCATTTTCAATATCATTTGCCATAGATGCTATTTTGCATAGCACGGTAGATATTGCAAAAACTTTATTCTGTCAAAGCGAACGCTTTGAGCTTTTCCCAGATAATTTTTAAGTCTTTCGGGTTGTCAAGCGAGGCAATAAGCTTGTCCAGTTGATCGATAGAATAAGTGATAACACGGCGCCCCTCGAAAACCTTAAGCGATCCGTCCGGCTGGGGCTTGAAGATTTTAGCGCGTGGAAAGGTTATGGTCACAATGGGTGTACCTTGCTCGTTTTCCGAAAAAACACAGTCTTTATTGCCGATTGTCTCTTGCATATCATTCCCGCTTTCACATTTCAGTTTAAGCGAATTTGCGAAAGAAATCTATAAACAAGACATATTCGCCGTCTAATTTCCGAGACAAAGTTGGGTAAATAACGAAGCTTTAAATTGCAAGATTTTTCTGCTTTGCGTAAGCTTATGCTATGCAATTCCAGGAATCTCTTAATAATCGGCAATGGGTCATGTCACCCTATAATGCACAAGAAGCCATGCGTATCGCGCAAGGCCACGGCGTCCCTGAAATCGTAGGGCGATTGCTTGCTGCACGTGATGTAAAGTTCGATCAGGTCGAGCGTTTTTTATGGCCGCGTTTGCGCGACCATTTCCCCGATCCGTTTAAATTAAAGGATATGGAGGCCTTGGCAGATTATCTTGCGCAATCGGTAATTGACGGCCGAAAGATCGGCGTTTTTGCAGATTTTGATGTTGATGGCGCAACCTCTTCTGCTGTTTTAAAACGGTTCTTTCGTGCGCTGGGGCAGGATGTTCCGGTTTACATTCCTGAGCGTCTGACCGAGGGGTATGGACCGTCAGCTGCGGCCTTTGCGAAGCTGAAAGAGCAAGGTGCCGAGATTATCCTGACGGTGGATTGCGGGATCACATCCTTTGGGCCGGCCGAGGCTGCGCAGGAAATGGGTATAGAGTTGGTTATTCTTGACCACCATGAGCCGGAAGAAACTTTGCCGCCCGCAAAATTCGTGATCGACCCAAAACGTAAGGATGATTACAGCGACTATGATGAGTTGGCTGCTGTTGGTGTTGCGTTTTTGACCTGTGTAGCGGTCAATGCGAAATTAAGAGATAAGGGCTTTTATCAGACACGTGTCGAGCCATCACTGAAGAGCTTTCTGGATCTGGTTGCACTTGGTACAATCTGCGATATGGTGCCCCAGCGCGGACCGAACCGTGTGCTTGTGCGTTACGGGCTTGAGCAAATGAACACAAGAGCCAATGTTGGCCTTCGTGCCTTATGCGAAGTCAGTGGCGTAAAGAACCAGCCCACACCCTATCATATCGGTTTCGGCCTTGGTCCTCGTATCAATGCGGGTTCACGGGTACATCAATCCGATCTCGGCTCGAAATTGCTTTCGACCGAGGATTACGAAGAAGCGAAGAACATTGCCTGGACGCTTAATGACTGCAATGAAAAGCGAAAAAACATCCAGAAAGAAATGACAGCCGAGGCCTTGGATAAGGTAAAAACTTTGGGCATGGAAAATGATGATGTCATTATTGTCGATGGGGAAGGGTGGCATCCGGGTCTATCCGGCCTTGTTGCAGGCAAGCTTAAGGAACGATTCCAGCGGCCGGCCTGTGTTGTGACCTATGCAAAAAACGAGAATGAAGAATTAGAAGGACGTGGCTCTGGTCGTTCAATACCGGGCGTAAATATTGCCGCAAGCTTTATCGACGCAAGAATCGAAGGTTTGCTGGTTAAGGGTGGTGGTCATGCGATGGCCGGCGGTTTTACGATAGAGCCGGATAAGTTGGACGGCTTCAGAGCCTTTGTTCAGGATCATGTCAAAAAACAACTGGCTGGCGCACCTATTTTGCCGGAGCTTCAGATTGATGCTCTTGCCACTGTCTCTGGAGCCGGGCTTGATTTTGTTAAGCTGGTGCAAGAGCAAATGAGCCCATTCGGGGCGGGTAATCCCGAGCCTGTTTTTGCTTTGCCGCAAGTGCGTATCGGCAAGGCAGATATTATGGCAGAGCGCCATATCCGTTGCTTTATTTCTGATATGGAGGGGGGTAGCGGCATGAAAGCTGTGGCCTTTGGTGCTGTGAAGTCTCCGTTAGGGGATGCTTTGCTCAATGCGGGGGATACGCCTATCCATCTTGCCGGGTCGTTTCAAATTAATGAATGGCAGGGCCGTGTCTCTGTGGAATTTCATATTCAGGATGCTGTGAAGGCATAAAACAGTTGGAGCATTGATCTTAAGCCAAAGTCATGGCTATAATGACGTTATGTTGAATGCTGTTTTATATCCTTATATTCGACCTGCGCTAAAAGAGGCGGCAAAGCTGTCTTATAAAGCGGGGCTTGCGCCTAATTATCTGCTTTATGCGATGTTGGGTCTGTCGCTGATATGTTTCCTTTTATTGGGTATCGGGCTTTACGGTCTGGCTTTGTTGGCGTTTTTAGGGGCGGCTTTTATTCGTTCGACAGTTCCTGTTTTACTTGAGGCGCGAGCGAACAGGCGTGCAAAACGCGCAGCAGAAAAGCAAGATGACGAGGCTTTGGAGCGAGCTGATGACCCTGCCTTTTACAGCTTTATAGATCACTTTCTGAAGTTCTTGCTGTTTGCCGGATTTATTTTCTTCTTTATGGTCTCGCCCGAGGGCAATGCCGTGACGGGCGGTTTCTTGCTTCTTGGCTTTGCGCTGAATATCGCAACCCAACAATATTACAAGAATATCCGTGACGAGTTCGACTCTCAGGATGACAATGATGTCTTCGGGCCTGTAGCCCATATCTCTGCTTTGGCAGAAGGGGCGGAAACAATCATAGTGTTCACATTGATGTGCCTGTTACCGATTGCGTTCCCCTTCTTTGCCGTTATCTATGGATTTATATCCTTTGCTTCTGCGGTCGGTCGTGTGCTTGAGGTGCGTTACCTTGCGCTTCACCGTGAAGAGCATAAGGATATGGATTAGGCGCTGTCCTTTAGTGCATCGTTTTGAAGGGCGGCTTGTGTGGCAGGATCAATCTCATTTTCTGCCTTGTAAGATTTAATCTCCAGCTTTGAAAATTCGTTGAACTCGCTATCGGCGATAGAGGTGAGATAGTCAACGAGATTTTCAAATTCGCGTGATGTGTCGGCGTAGGTACGACTGCGTGGCAAGGAAAGATCGGTCTCAACAACAAGTGTTTGATCCTTCATGCCGCGCATACCTATATCTTCGCGTAAATGCGCTCTCTTTATGTTTGGGTGTGATAGTATCATTTGCTTTCTCCTCATGTAGCGTTGGAATACGGGCGAGTAATTCCGGTGACAGGTTTGCTATACCCTTGCCTACTACTGTACGGGCAAAGAGGTTCGTTTTTAGAGTCAAAAATGCGCACAGCCTCAACGATGAGGGCTAAGTGTTTGTTTGCGAGAAAAATAAAGATTTTTATATAATCGAGGGCGAAACAGAACTTACATATTATAGTAGGACATATTAAGGCAATAATATTCTAAGCCGCTCTTTTTTGGATGTTGTAGTCCCACAACAAAGCGCGAACTGAGTCAGGATTATTCGCGCCCAGAATCAAGTCTTGAAAGTCTTTCTGCCGCCATTGCCGCGACAGCCTTGCTATGGCCTGTAGATGTCCGATTTTGTCCGATACGGGTGAGACCATCACAAGCGACATTGTTATATGGCAGTCAAGCAAGCGTGACGAGTTAGAGGTTTGTAGCGGCCACTTAACCGGTTCTTCAAACCGTGTGACGAATAAGGTTGGTGATGTGACGATTGGCAATTTAAGATCGAGCAAAATTGTTTCCGGTGTCAGGAGGCTGCGCATATGCTGTGCGTTATGATACAGGGTCTGTCTGACGGCTTCGGGATCGGGAAGATTGATGGTTTGTTGGATCTGGTCACGTATCCGCGCAAGAGCGTCGCTTTTGCGGTAGGCTTTGGTAAACTGAATATTTAGGCCTTGCTTCATCATGCGACAAATTCTCCCCACTTGTCACTTGACCCTTTTTATACCATGTTATCGAAGAAAGAAAACAGCAAAGAACGGTTATATATAATCAAATTAACAGGTAATTTATGACAGAAAATAACAAAGATGAAGATGAGCGCATTGTCTCTCTCGAGAGTTTCCGCGATCGTCGCCGCGCCGAAGAAGAATCACAGCGGCCGGAGATGCCTGTCGAGCCTTTTGTGAATCTGACACCCGGGGTTAAATGGTTGGCCGGATCGATTTTGCTGGCCTTCCTTGTTCTCGAAATATTGAGTGTCTTTATCGAGCCGAGAGTTAAACAGACGGCCTATATTCTATTGGGTTATATCCCCGCGCAGTGGACAGGGGGATACGATTTTGACCTTTATTCCGCATTAAGCCCTTTGACGTTTAATTTCCTTCATGGAGGCTGGCTTCATATGGGTATGAATATTGTAATGCTGATTGCCTTTGGTACAGGCGTTGAGCAAGTCTTGGGCGTCAAGCGTTTATGGATATTGTTCTTTCTAACCTCTTTGGCGGGTGCGTTTGCACATACTGTTTTCAATCCTAATTCAACCATGCCTATTATCGGTGCTTCTGCTGGTGTGAGTGGTTTGTTCGGGGTGGTGATTTTGGTGATGCAGTCACGCGGAATGTTGGGCAATGGCCCATCCGGCCTTTTGCCTTTTATCCTTCTTTGGATCGGGATATCGATCTTTTTCGGGATTTTCTCACCGGTGGATGGTGGTGCGAAAATCGCATGGATTGCGCATATTGGCGGTTTCTTGGCGGGGATAGGCTTTATGCAGATGCCTTATTTCAGGCGCCGAGAAAGATAAGATCATCTCCGATCTTATTCTGGTTATTGTGGCCGTGAATATCATCAGGATAAGCCCATATAATTGTATTAAAGCTGTTATGAGGCTTGGCCAGAGGTGCCCAATATTTATAGCGTCGGCCGGTTTCCTGACATACCCAGTCTTTATCTTCGGCAGCATTTGCGGCCTTTTGCGTCCAGCTTTTGGCCGCTGCTTCGTTGCCTAGCTCGTCTTCCTCGAGGGTGGCATATAGCATATACAGCCCCTTGCTTGGTCTGATGGCTTCGGCCTGTCTTAGATGTGTGCGAGCTGTGCCGTAAAATTTCAACTCAAGTGCCTTCTCGGCAATAGCACGATGTGCGCAGACACTGTCCTTGGTGCCTTCGAGAAGGGTTTCATACCAATGCATCATTTTGTCGCCCTTGCCGCGATATTTCTCTGGCATGAGTTGATCCCAGATCGGGATAAGGTCTGGGTGCGGGCAGGCTTGCCAGCATTTTGAAAATAGCTGTTTTGCGTATGTGTAATTACGATTTTCAATATAGGTATTCAGCGCCAATATAGCTGCGGGTGTGAATGCGGGATCAATGGCCAGAGCAGCTTTAGCTAGTTTCTTTCGCGCTTGCTTGTCGACGTTTTCCATGGCTTGAGCGCTCAGCAGGGCGGCCTTGTCTTTGCGATATTGGCTGTTTGCAACCGCATCTTTTTTGTGTAGTGCCTTTAAAAGGTCAAGCGCTATGATCCATTGTGCATCGTTAAGCGCCAGCTGATACAAGACTTTTTGAGTGCCGCTGTCTTTTGTTTTGGATGCGGGAAGGAGTTTTTCCGCATCGGAGATCGAGATTTTATCACCAATGTGACGGGCGGTGACAATCAATCCGCGTAAGCCAAGGGCTGCTGTGTCGGGATGGGATGCCAATATTGAGTATAGATCTTTTGCCCGCGCATGGTCGCCACTTAAACGTGCCTCCATCGCCGTAAGGAAGAGGGTCATCAAATCGTCCTCGCCCAATAATTTGAGCGCGGCTCTGGCCTGACGGCGGGCCTGTTTCTGGTCATGGGCGGCAATCGCCGTAAAGCCGCGTAGAAGCGCCTGGCGGCCTTTCTCCTGTTTTTTCTCATTTGACTTTTTGTGCAGTCTCTCGGGAAAAGAGAAAAGCCATTCTACGCCGCGCATGATTTGATAAAGCAAATAAAGCGCAAAGACCGATAATGCGAGAACAAAGCCCGTATGGATATCGATGGTGGTGTCTTGCCAGACGATGCGGCTCATACCGCCTTGTTGCAGCAAGTAATAAACCAGGGCTGCACCAAGGAGTAATTTTAAAAAGAGCCAGAATGTCTTAGCCAAGAAAACGCACTTTCTTTAAAGGGTTGTGATGCGGTCTTTATTGTTGGTTCTGCTTTGGTGTTTCCTGTACGCGCAACGGGGCATTCCCGTAAGTTACGATAGATCCCTGACGTGCAGGGTTGACTGAGCCGAGCATATTCTGAATGCCGCCGGCACTTAGGATATTGGCAATACGTCCGCCCAATAGATCTTGCATATTGCCTGCAGCCATCGTGCCCTGTGCTTGCTCAAACCAGGGTGCGAGTACGGATTGTGTTTGTGGGTCGAGTGTCTTGAGCAGATCAACGGCCGCTGCGACATTACCGCTTTCGAGTTGTGATTGGGCGGTGGCCAGTGTTTGCCCTGTCTCTGAGCCCGCGATAGGTTCACCGTTTTTGGTGATGCGGATAACTTCATCCAGTCTTGCCAAGGCGCGCTCAGTCAAAGAGATATCCTGCCCTTGTAGCGATGCTTTCAAAACTTCACCGGACAAGCCTGTCAGCTCTGATTTCAGAGACTGCACGCTCATTACGCCTTGTTCTGCATAGGGCTGTAAGCGCGCAATAGCGTCTTGTAGCTCGTTGTCATTTTCAGTGCCCAACCATTGTTGCAGTCGCGCAAGATCATCTGCAAAGGCTGTGCCACGGTTAAAGGAGCTACGGAATTGGCTGAGTACAAAAAGCATGGCTGTTGCGCGCAAATCCGCACCTGTGATGTTGTTTTGAGCCGCCCAGTTTTCCAGTTCTTTATATCCTGTTTGCAGAGTTTCTACATTGCTTTGTAAAGAGGCGACAACCTCTTCCATTCTTTCAAAGGCGGCTGGCGGGATATTCTCTCCTTGTGCGCTTTCGCCACGGATGGTGCCGCGTAGCTCAGGATTATCGAGTGTCTTGAGCAGTTGCTGAAAGTCTTCTTGTGACGCAAGTTGTGTTTCCATTGCCAAAGCCATAGAGCCAAGCTCTTGATCGAGAAGGTCAACGCGCTGTTCAAAAGAGCTGATTTGGTTGCTCAGCGCCTGTTCGCGGACGTTCACGCGTAGATTTGTATTGGCGATTTGTTGTTCTAGTCCTGCAAGCGCCTGGTCGATATTAACCGGATCGGATGCGCGTTCAAAAGCAAACAGGCTCACACCCAGCGCAGTGATGGCAAGGCCGGCGGCCAGGGTGCCGATCACGCCTGCTTTGACATTGTTTTTGTGAACGGTTTCTGCGGCATTATACGAGCGCTGGTCAATCTTTGCTGATTTTTGCGTTGCATTCGCTGCTGATGGTTTGGAATCGCTTTTTTGTGGAGCGGCCGGAGCGGCTGTCGTTGCCTTTGTATTCTTTGAGGAGCTTGCTGGCTTTTCGTTGTCATTGTTGTTGGAGGCAACGAGATCGGAGAGGTCAATATTGTTGTCTTTAGCAGCCTTGATAACTTCGTTGACGCGGTTATCAGGAATTGCGTTGCGTTTTTTCCAGCCCTGCACAGTCGAGACGGCAATGTTCATTTTATTGGCCATGGGGCGCAAGCCGCCAAAGCGTTTAATCACTTCATTTGCATTATCCAAAGCGTTGCTCATTGTCTTCTATCCTTTGTTTTAGGCACTCTATCAAGGCGGCCTGTGTTGGGTCTATGGCTGTGTGTATGCGTGCGTCGTCAGCATCAATGGCTTGTGCAACCGCATCACTTAAACACACGTAATGTATTTGTTTTACGTGATCTGGGGCGATTTTGCAATCCACTTGGGAATTCCAGTTCTCAGCCGTACGTCTTGAAAAAAGAAGCACATACATCTCATGCCCCGATGAGAGTCTTTCTTGTATTTGGTTGAAAGCAGCGATGCTGATGGTTTGAACCTTCTTTGCCTTGTAAGTGACAAGGGTCTGGACATTGATACCGGCCTCTGCAAGGGCGGTATGGGCGTGCATCCGGATATCTTCGCCGCGCAGATAAAGCAGCGGTGTTTGCGATAGTGCTTTATGCGCTGTTTTTATAAGTGCGATCAGGCCTTTGAGTCCGCCTGCTCCCGAATAAACATTATCAAAGCCGAGCGCTATTATCGCTTTGGCTGTTTTGTCGCCGACAGCATATATTGGCATTTTTTTATCAAGACGCTGCATCAGCTCTGTGTTAAGCGCATAGCGGCTTGTCACCATAAGGCCGGACGGATTTGGTGAGAGAGCTTGTTGCAATTGCTGAGCATCAAGTTCAAGCGGTTTGATCTCAAGCATAGGCAGGCAGCAGGCCTCATGCGCGGGAAAACCATCCATTTGGCAAAGGGTGTTTTCGAGCGTGCTTGCATCGGCTTGTGGCCTTGTGATAATCACAAGAGGTCTTTTGGGCGATTTTGTATCAAACATATAAAGTAGAGTTTAGCGTAAGATGCGTGTATTGGGAATAGAAACAAGCTGTGATGAAACCGCTGTTGCGATTGTGGATTGTGATAAGCATATCCATGCAAATCTTGTGGCCTCACAAATTGATATTCATCGCATCACGGGCGGCGTTGTTCCAGAGGTTGCGGCGCGTGCGCATCTGGATGCATTACAGCCTCTGGTCAAGCAGGCGTTACAGGACGCTCAATGCGGGTGGGATGATATTGACGGGATTGCAGCGACCTGCGGCCCCGGTCTGATCGGCGGGGTCATGGTCGGTATGATGACAGCCAAATCTTTGGCTTCCGCTTTGGGCAAGCCTTTCTTCGCCATTAATCATCTGGAGGGTCATGCCCTGACACCAAGGCTGACATCTGATTTGCCTTATCCTTATCTCCTCTTATTAGTGTCGGGTGGCCATACGCAAATCCTCGCGGTTAAAGGCCTGGGTGATTATGTACTTTACGGCACTACGCTTGATGATGCTGCCGGAGAGTGTTTTGACAAAGCAGCTAAGGCTATGGGCTTACCATATCCCGGTGGGCCGGAGATCGAAAAGATGGCGCGTGAGTATGACGGTAAACCCGCTGCCGCACATATTGCGTTTCCCTTGCCCAAACCCTTATGCAATCAACAAGGTTGTGATTTCTCTTTTTCCGGTCTGAAAACGGCGGTTATTCGCCACATTGAGGCGGTGCAAGAGGCTGATTATACGCGTGACAATCTTGCGCCTTTGGCCTTTGCGCTCCAAGACAGGATTGCGGATGTTATGTGCGATCGTTTGCAAAATGCTTTTGAGCGGTTCAAGCAGGAAATGGGCCATGTTCCCCTACACTGTGTTGTTTCTGGCGGTGTTGCGGCCAATCAGTACATCCGCGGCAGGTTGGAGGATTTATGTTCCGGGCACGGGTTTATTTTTGCCGCGCCGCCTATGAAATTATGTACTGATAATGCCGCTATGATCGCATGGGCAGGGGTTGAGCGCCTTCAGGCAGGACAAGTGTCCGGGCTTGATTTTAAGGCGCGTCCGCGATGGCCTCTTGAAGAATTGCGCGTGAGCGCGTAATCTCTGACGGTTTTATAAAAAAGGTAAGAAAAGCTATGAAAACAATTTCAGTCATTGGTGGCGGTGCATGGGGCACGGCTTTGGCTCAGAACTTCGCCGGTGAAGATCGTTCAGTTACATTATGGGTGCGTGAACCGGAAGTGGTTGAGCAGATCAATACACAGCGCTCGAATCCTTTCCTGAAGGGAGTTATTCTCGACAGGCATATTACAGCGGTTAATTCGCTGTCTAAGGCGGCAGAGTCCGATGTGCTTTTGATTGTCACACCGGCACAGGCGGTGCGCACTGTATTGGGCAGTCTGCGTTCGACCGATCTTCACACAAAATCAATTGTTATCTGCTCGAAGGGGTTTGAGATCGGCACAGGCAAGCTGTTGTCTCAAGTCGCTCATGAGGAAGTGCCCGAGGCAAAGATCGCCGTATTAACAGGCCCAACCTTTGCCAGTGATATTGCCAAAGGTTTGCCCAGCGCCATGACATTGGCGTGCGAAGACAAAGATCATGCTGCGGCTTTGCGTGATTTCCTCGGCACGAAGCGTTTGCGACCATATGCAAGTACGGATGTGATCGGTACACAAATCGGCGGTGCGATTAAGAATGTGATTGCGATTGCCAGTGGTATTGCAACCGGCCGAGGCTTGGGTGAGAGCGCAAGAGCGGCTTTGATTACACGCGGTATTTCAGAGATGAGCCGCCTGACCTCTGCGATGGGTGGGCGCAAAGAAACCTTGATGGGAATGTGTGGTGCCGGTGACCTGATCTTGACTTGTACATCAATGCAGTCGCGCAATTATTCTTTTGGCATGGCGCTGGGTGAGGGCAAGTCGATCGACTCTATTCTGGGCGAGCGTAATTCTGTAACCGAAGGGTATCATACGGCAAAGGCTGTTATGACTTTGGCAAAAAATCAGGCTATTGATATGCCTGTTTGTGAAACGGTTTATGCGTGTCTTTATGACGGGCTGGATATTGATAAGGCAATTGACCAGTTATTGTCTCGCCCGTTCACCCGCGAAAGCTAAATCTCAAAAAGGAGAGTATCGCTATGGCTTATTGGTTATTTAAATCCGAACCTTATAAATATAGCTGGGATGAGCTTGTGAAGGACGGTTCTACGCATTGGGACGGCGTTCGTAATTTCGAAGCGGCGAAGAATATGAAGAGCATGAAAGTCGGCGATCGCGGTTTCTACTATCACTCCAATAAGGGCAAAGAAATTGTCGGGATTTGCGAAGTGGTTAAAGAATACTATCCCGACCACACAGATGAGTCGGGCCGTTTTGGCATGGTTGATGTCAAAGCGGTCGAGCCGATATCAAATCCCGTAACTTTGGCAGAGATCAAGGCCAATCCCGCGCTTGAGGATATGGCGCTTGTGCGCCGCTCTCGCCTGTCTGTCACACCGGTGACAGATGAGGAATGGGAGATTGTTCTCTCTATGGCGAACAAGAAATAGATTGACATATCAACGGCCGCGTTGCTATACCCCTTATGCAAATAGTATAAGAGGTTTTAAGTGACGCCACACCATAACATCGTTGATTTTTCCCATGTTGCAGATGTATCTAAAACGCCTTTTGTCGCAGAAATAGAGCATACGGATCTGGATGAGTTATATCTGCAGGCGTTAGAGAGCAAAAATCTGAAACGTTTCTTGGGTTATCAGATGATGAAGCACAGGCATAAGAATTCTATAAAGCTGCCTTTTATGCAGGCTGTATCAACGCATGATATTGGACGCCGTTTTTTGGCTATGGGCGCAGCTACAGCTGTGAGTTTGTTCTTTATGCCCGCTACAGGGTTTGAACTGGGCGCAGGTCTAACTTTGATGGCGATTTCATTTTTCGGGCGTCTATATACGTCAAGACGATCAAGCAACGAGGCGGCTGAGCAGATGCTGGATGTTGCCCTATATAAAGCAGGTCAAAAACGGGATAGCGATATCGAGGATATCCGTAAGGCCGTTGATGATTTTGAATCTGACGAAGACAATTTGATTTTAAGCCAGATGCTGCTTCGTAAGGAGCGCAATAAATTTGACCATATAACTTTGGGTTTGCTTGGTAGTTTCGGGTCGGCAATTGCCCTAACAGGGTTTTTACCCGGCTGGGGTGAGATGCTGCTGCTTGTCGGGCTTGTTGTAAGTGGTGCGACTATAACAATGCGCAATACGAGATATGCTGTAAATCATGCTTTAAGGGATATGTATAAGGATAAATCCACTATCGAATCTCAGGATTTGTCGTTTCAACCAGCTTAGGTTATTTTCTTTTAAAACTCTTTTAGAATCCTTGCGGAATTGTGCGCTGCCGCATGGAATGAATTTCGCAAAAACGGCCTTTGTGGTATAATGAAATATCACTGGAAGGAGAGACGTTATGGCGAACACCCCCCTCACCTATGCCGTACCCCAAGACCGCGCAGCACATTCCAAAATCGATAAGGCTCTTTATGAAGAGATGTATGCCAGATCAATCAATGATCCGGATGGATTCTGGGCCGAAGAGGCAAAAAGATTAGACTGGGACAGCTTCCCTACGATTATAAAGAACACAAGTTTTTATGATGACGTTTCCATCAAATGGTATGAAGATGGTAGCCTCAATGCTTGTTATAATTGCGTTGACCGCCATGCGGAAAAGACGCCGGATAAAACAGCTCTTATATGGGAGGGCGATGACCCGCAGCAATCCGATAAAATAACCTATGCCAAGTTAAAAGACGAAGTCAGTAGGCTCGCAAATGCGCTCAAGGCAAAGGGCGTCCAGAAAGGTGATCGCGTTATTTTATATATGCCGATGATTCCGCAGGCGGTCTATGCCATGCTTGCTTGTGCGCGTATTGGTGCAGTGCATTCAGTGGTGTTCGGCGGTTTCTCGCCAAGCTCTTTGCGCGACCGCATTGAGGATTGCGGTGCCAAGGTTATCCTTACGGCCGATCAGGGCTTGCGCGGTGCAAAGACCGTACCGCTCAAAGACAATGTAGATGCGGCCTTGAAAAAGCTTGAGAACAGCCCTGTAGAGACTGTCTTTGTTTACCGTTATACAAATGCGGATACGGACTGGACAGATGGCGTTGATATAGATTGGCAGAAATTTGTCAGCGAACAAAGCACGGATTGTGCGTGTGAAGTCATGAATGCCGAAGATCCGCTTTTCATTCTCTACACATCCGGTTCGACAGGGAAGCCGAAAGGTGTCTTGCACACAACAGGCGGCTATCTGGTTTATGCGGCAATGACTTTTGACCTCGTTTTTGATTATCGCGAGGGCGAAGTTTATTGGTGCACGGCCGATGTGGGCTGGATTACGGGCCATAGTTATCTGGTTTATGGGCCATTGGCTTGTGGCGCAACATCTTTGGTTTTTGAAGGCGTGCCGTCTTATCCTGATGCATCGCGTTTCTGGCAGGTGGTTGATAAGCATCAGGTGAATATCTTTTACACGGCGCCTACGGCTATTCGTGCTTTGATTAAAGAAGGCGATTCCTATGTGACGCGTACAGACCGCAGTTCTTTACGAATTTTGGGAACGGTCGGAGAGCCGATAAATGAAGAGGCGTGGCATTGGTATTATAAGGTTGTCGGCGGTGAGCGCTGTCCGATTATCGATACATGGTGGCAAACCGAGACGGGGGGGCATTTGATTACACCCTTGTCCGGGGCAACGGATCTCAAGCCCGGCAAGGCGCAGATGCCTTTCTTTGGTGTAAAGCCGATCCTTGTGGATGCTGAAGGCGAAGTTCTGGATGGCGAAGCTGAGGGCAATCTCTGTATTGCCGATAGCTGGCCGGGACAGATGCGTAGCCTTTATGGTGACCATGAGCGTTTTGTGCAGACATATTTCTCGACTTATAAGGGGCGTTATTTCACGAGTGATGGCGCAAAACGTGATAAGGACGGAGATTACCGCATTACAGGTCGTGTCGATGATGTGATTAATGTATCCGGTCATCGCCTTGGGACGGCCGAGATTGAATCAGCGATCAACGAACATCCGAATGTCGCAGAATCTGCTGTTGTTGGCTTTCCGCATGACATCAAAGGTCAGGGCGTTTACGCCTATATCATTACGGCAGAGAACAAGCCGTGTGATGCGGCTGTGCAAAAAGAGATCAACGCAAAAGTGCGTGAGATTATCGGCCCGATTGCAAAACTGGATAAAATTCAGCCATGTAAGGGGTTGCCCAAGACCCGTTCAGGTAAGATCATGCGCCGTATCTTGCGCAAAATCGCAGCCGGAGAGTTCGATAATCTTGGTGATACATCGACTTTGGCCGAACCGGCGATTGTGCAGCATCTGATCGAAAACCGCGTTAAGGACTAGGGTTCATTGCTTTTTGAGAGCTATATCTCGTCTTGATCTTGGCTTTAAGGCTTGAGCGAGGGCTTTGCCCATGCTATCTAGATTTATTACGTCATAATAAATTAAGGGTAGAAAATGTTTTCAGGTTTTAAGAGCTTCGTCTTGGGTTTTGGTGTGTTGGCAGTGGTAACGCTTGCGGGGTGCTCCGGCATTGAGAAGGAAGCGAAATATCCAACAGGCGACAGAAGCGGCGCGGGACACGATGATATTTATGCCGAGACTCCGAGTATTTTCGGTCCCGATGGCATCCAGTTCACAGCCGGCCGCAATACCGAAGAGGAAGGCGCATCCGGCATTGGCGTAAACAGCTATCTGTGGAAAGCCTCCCTTGATACAATCTCCTTTATGCCTTTGGCATCTGCTGATCCGTTTGGCGGAGTGATTATCACGGATTGGTATTCTGAAGGAGAAAGCCAGAATGAGCGCTATAAGCTCAATGTCTTCATTACGGACAAGCATCTTAAGGCGAGCGCGCTTAAGGTTTCCGTTTTCAGGCAGTCTCGTCAGGGTGGTGAGTGGATTGATACAGCCGTACATCCCGAAGATGCACGTAAGATCGAAGATGCTATCCTCAGTCGCGCACGTCAGCTGCGTGTGGCAGAGTTGAGCAAATAGTATAGAAGAATAACGCCGAGGCGACGACATGACACAAAATCGTTATAATATCACACAAACAGAAGAGAAATGGCGCAAGATTTGGGATGAAGCCGAGTGCTTTAAGGCGCAAGAAGATACGGATAAGCCTAAATATTACGTGCTTGAGATGTTTCCCTATCCATCCGGACGCCTTCATGCAGGCCATGCGAAAAACTATGTGCTCGGTGATATGGTCGCTCGTTACAAGATGGCTAAGGGGTTTAGTGTTCTTCACCCTATGGGGTGGGATGCTTTCGGTCTACCTGCGGAAAATGCGGCAATCAAGAATGGCACGCATCCCGAGGAATGGACTAAGAAGAATATCCCTGTTTATATCCATAATCTGAAATTGCTGGGTGTGACGCATGACTGGTCGCGTGAAATTGCGACTTGTGACCCGTCTTATTACAAACATGAACAAAAAATGTTCCTCGATTTCTACAAAAAGGGATTGGCCTATAAGAAGGAGTCCACGGTTAACTGGGATCCTGTTGATAATTGCGTTTTAGCCAATGAACAGGTTGTTGACGGTAAAGGGTGGCGCTCTGGTGCGCCGGTTGAGCGCAAAAAGCTCAAGCAATGGTTTTTGAAGATTACTGACTATGCGGATGATTTGCTCGATGGTCTGAAAGAGCTTGAGGGCTGGCCTGACCGTGTTCGTATCATGCAGGAGAATTGGATTGGCCGTTCTCGCGGATTACAGTTTAAATGGGATGTCGCTGGCCGTGATGACCAGATTGATGTTTACACGACCCGTCCCGATACTTTGTTTGGCGCGTCTTTCCTTGCGCTTGCACCGGATCATCCCCTGACAAGAGAGCTATGTGGCGATAAGCCGGGCTTTGATGATTTTATCAAGCAATGTAACCAGATCGGAACATCCGAGACCGCAATTGAACAAGCCGAAAAGCTTGGCTTTGATACGGGGCTTAAGGCGACGCACCCTGTTCTGGGGCGTGAAGTGCCGATTTATATCGCGAACTTTATCCTGATGGATTACGGAACGGGTGCAATTTTCGGTGTACCTGCACATGACCAGCGCGATTTCGATTTTGCCAAGAAATATGGCCTGCCGATCCGCCCAGTGGTTATTCCCGAAGGCGAAGATGCAAACAGCTTTGCTTTGGATAATGAAGCCTATACGGGTGAAGGCAAGCTCGGTAATTCTGAGTTTCTGGATGGCCTTAGTGTCGAAGATGCGAAGCGTAAGATTATCGAGAAGGTCGAGGAACTGGGCACGGGTTTTGGAACAACGCAATACCGACTTCGTGATTGGGGTATTTCGCGCCAACGTTATTGGGGCTGTCCTGTGCCGGTGGTTTACCGCAATTCTGATGGGGCGTGTATTCCCGTACCTGAAGATCAGTTGCCTGTTGAGCTGCCAAAGGATGTGACCTTTGACAAGCCGGGTAACCCGCTTGACCATCACCCGACATGGAAGCATACGACTTGCCCGGAGACAGGCGAGCCGGCAACGCGCGAGACTGATACTTTTGATACATTTTTCGAAAGTAGCTGGTACCAATTCCGTTTCTGCGATCCGCATAATACAGAGAAGGGCTTTGCCAAGGAAAAGGCCGATTACTGGATGCCAGTCGATCAATATATCGGTGGGATCGAACACGCTGTGATGCATTTGCTTTATGCGCGTTTTTTCACACGAGCCTTAAGAGACTGCGGTTATACAGATGTTAAAGAGCCCTTTAATGCGCTGTTTACACAGGGCATGATTATTCATGCTACCTATAAGGATCAGGATGGTGAGTGGCTGTATCCCGAGCAGGTTGAAACATTAGAAGACGGTACTGTTGTTGAGATCGAGACACAAAAACCCGTTACTGTTGGTCCTGCGATCAAGATGTCAAAGTCAAAGAACAATGTGATTGATATTGAAGCCTTTACCGATGTTTATGGCGCGGATGTTTTGCGTCTGTTTGTTATGTCGGATACTCCGCCCGAGCGCGATCAGGAATGGACTGACACTGGTATTGAGGGATGCTGGAAATATATCAACCGCGTCTATCGCCTTGTTGCGGATCATTTATCGGCTCTGCCGCCAAAGGGAAGCGCGATCGAAGTCACAAGCGAGGCCGATAAGAAACTGCGTAGCCTTGTTCACACAACCATCAAAGATGTCAGCGCGGATATCGAACGCCTGCATATGAATAAGGCCGTAGCGCGTATTCGAGAACTATCTAATGCTCTGGAAAAGCAGGCAAAGGATGTTTCTCCTGTGATTTTGCGCGAAGGGATTGAGGTTTTGTGCCAGTTGCTTAACCCTGTTACTCCGCATTTGGCGGAGGAAATCTGGTCTATGCTGGGGTATGAAACTTTGCTGGCGCAAACATCCTGGCCGGAGGCTGATAAGGCGGCCTTAGTCAATGATGAGATGACAATGGCTATTCAGGTGAATGGTAAATTGCGCACGACTCTGACCTTGCCAAAAGATATGCAGAAAGAGCAGATTGAAAAAACGGCACTTAATGATGAGAATGTCGCGAAATTCACGCAAGGTAAAGAGGTGCGTAAGATTATCGTGGTGCCTGGCCGTATTGTAAATATCGTGGTGGCGGGGTGATGATGCGTTGTTTGGCTTTTCTAATTTGTCTTTTTGCGCTGGGTGCGTGCGGATTTACACCGGTTCATTATCATTCATCGCAAACGCCCGAGGGTGAGACGGTGCGTGCGGAGATGAGCCGCATTGCAATTGACGTTATTGCACAAAGACAAGGACAAGAGCTGCGCAATCATTTGATGGACCGCTTGTATTCCGGCGGTATTCCGACGGCGCCCGCATACCGTCTGGATGTCGATATTAATGACCCTTATATTTCACAGCGCGGTATTACGCAAGAAGCCACAACGACGCGCGAACAGATTGTCTATACGGCTGAGGCGACATTGGTTGATACACAATCGAACGAAGTCTTGTTTACCCGCCCGTTTCGTGCCTTGGCCACATATAATGTTCTGGCCGGACAATATGCGACATTGGTTTCTCGCGAACAGGCTCAAGAGCGTGCGTTGGAACTTATGGCAGCTGATATTGAGAGAGCCTTGGCGCTTTATTTCAACGAGACGAGAATAACCGAGCAGGCACAGTAGAATGAAGCTTACTTTCCGTCAGATCGAGCCTTTTGTCAAAAATCCTGATCCAAAGGCGCGGGCGGTACTTCTATATGGGCCTGATGCAGGTCTTGCGACTGAGCGAATGCAGATAATGGCCAAAACCATTGTTACCGACCTGAACGATCCTTTTAATGTCTCTAAATTTGCTGCAACGGATTTATCGGATAATCCTGCAAAACTTGACGAGGAGGCCCGGGCCATATCTATGATGGGTGGTGGACGTGTTGTGATCGTGAATGATGCATCCGATAAATATAATTCTATCTTCAAGGGCTATTTGGAGGACCCCAGCGCCGAAACATTGGTGCTTGTTGTGGCCGGAGATTTAGGCCCTAAATCAAGCCTGCGTCTGTTATTCGAGAAACAGGATAATGCAGCGGCTTTGCCGTGTTATGTTGCAGAAGGACAGGATCTGGCACGCCAGATTCAGGATCATTTGCGTTCTCAGGGCTTTCAGCTTGAGCCGGATGCCGCGCATTATCTGACTGAAAACCTTGTCGGGGATCAGGCGCAGATGCGTTCTGAACTTGAGAAACTGATTACTTATATGGGACAGGAAAAAACTATTCGTCTGGCAGACGCACAGGCCAATACAGGTAACTTATCTGAACAAAAACTGGACGCACTTGTTTATGGCTGTCTGGGAGGGCAGATGGATCGTGCGGATAGCCTGCTCCAGGGACTTTATTCAGAAGGTGTAAGCGGTGTTTATATCATCAGGGCGTTTCAGAACCATTTGCGGATGTTGCTCGATGCAAGACTTCGCCGCAATAAGGGACAGGATATGAGGGCAATTACAAAGTCGTTGCGTATATTCTTTAAGTTGGAGCGGGCTTTTGCGGCACAGCTGGATGTCTGGAATGAAGCACGTATCTTGAATGCGATTGAGAAGCTCAATCAGCTTGAGGCCGAAATCAAGCAAACAGGCGCGCCAGAGCAAACCTTATTAGCCCGCGCATTAATGGGGCTTGCCCGTATGAGTGCACGCCGCCCGCATGCAGCATAGGCCAGCACAACCTTATTTTTTCAATGTTATTATTTATATAGGATGCTCAGGCGTTAAAGAGCGGCCAAGCTTTCTGTATCTGTATCACTTACAGGGCGGCCGCCATAATGTTGCAGAATATGGGCTGCTGCTGCGGCACCACATTCCCCGCATTCTTTTAGGGATTTTCCCTGCTCAAGCGCGTGTAAGAAGCCGCCGGCAAAGCCGTCTCCGGCACCGGTTGTGTCAACGATTTTGTCCGGGCTTTGCGAGGATACAAGAGTCATTGCTCCATTTTGGTATATCGCAGCGCCTTCGCTATTGAGGGTTTGCACATAGACACGGTCAGGATAATGACGAGACAGCTCATCTATGGTCTGGAAATCTGAATGTGCCAGCAGGAAAGCCCATTCTTCACGGTTTCCAAGCATAATATCGCTCAGTTCGATATAGTCTTTACAGATAACATCAGGGTTCGAGCATTCTGTGTTGATTGTTTGCAAAGATGTGGCAAGTCGCGCCCCATTTGTCATGGCGAGTGCCTTCTTAACCAAGGCGCTTAGCGGGGCATATTTCATATAATGGCTTGCGAATAAAATTGTTGTTTTGCTCAGGATTTCCGCATTCGCCGTGAGGTCGTTTTCGGTTATAAGGTCGACAACGCCTTTGCAAAACATAAAGCTGCGCTCTGCGTCTTCTTTGGTGACAAAACAAATACAGACCCCCGATGCGTGATTGTCTTGTTTATTCGCAGAAGGTGTGACGTAGTGCACACCGCTTTTTCTAAAGGCGTTGCGGAAAACTTCACCAGCATCGTCATTGCTTGTTTTTCCGATAAAACCGGCACTGCCGCCAAGTGATGCAACCATATCAAGGGCGTTGGCAACAGGCCCACCGGGAAGCCAGCTTCCCTCCCATTGCTCTAATATTTCATAAAGTCTGGTGCTATTGATTTCTTTCGACGCCCCTTTGTCGCAGTCGAGAGTCTCTAATTCTGCGGAGCTCAGGGAGATAATGTAATCTGTATATGCGCGGCAAAGTCCTGTAATCATAATGGCAGGAGACTATACTTAAATGATATGTCTTGTCCAGTCTCTTGAAAAGCACATCAAGTTGCGCCATATTATTAAGTGTAGGTGCTTGAATGAGGCCTACGAATTTAACCTGCTTTTTGATGAGAGGTGTTTATATGAGTACACGTTTATCTGTTTTTGACAGTCCGCTTTTCCTCGGTTTTGATGAGATAGAGCAAACTTTTGACCGTTTACGCAAATCAGCGGATGGTTACCCTCCTTACAATATTGAACAAATCGGTGATAACGGCCTTAGAATTACTTTGGCTGTGGCTGGTTTCACGATGGATATGCTTGATGTCGAGATTGAGCATAATCAGCTTACTATTCGGGGGAGCCAGAATGCGGCCGAGGAAGAGCAAGATCGTATTTTCCTACACCGCGGTATTGCCGCAAGACAGTTTCAGCGTGGCTTTGTTCTTGCGGAGGGGCTGGAAGTCAAAGGTGCAAGCCTTGATAACGGTTTATTGCACATCCACCTTGAGCGCGTTGTGCCGCAATCAAAGGCACGTAAGATTTCGATCTCCAAGCCTAAGCAATCCCGCTCTGAATCAGGGTCTGTGATTGATGTTGAGGATAAGGGGGAATGAGAGAGGTATTTATGAACACTGTATCCCATAAGTTGCTTGTGCAAGATGTCTGGAATCACGGCGCTTATGCTTATTTTCTGCCACTTAAGGATGAAAGCGGAGAAATTTCTGGTTATCGCCTTAAGGACACAAAAGGTCAGATTATGGCAGAATATGTTGAGCCGAAGGATTTGAGGCTGTTAAAGCAGAATCTTGCCGCCAAGGGAATGACAGCTCAATTGCTGCATTAAGCCCTCACGCCATCAAGTAATACTTTTTATCCCACCAAGAGCATCATTATGGCTTTGGCGCGGGTGGTTTTGTGCTGATAGAGGCTGATTTCTGCGGTTTTGGCGCGGATTTTTTCACAGTAACGGCATAATTATCTGTGCCGGAGAGCACCCAGTCAACGACAATATAGTGTGTTGACGGCCTCTCTGCGCTGGCTCTGGTATAGTTCTGATAAGCATCATTGCGATCATCGGGCAGTTTGGGGCGCATTAACAGCCAGCTTGATGGCTGTGAGCGAATGTGCTTTGCGATGCCCTCTGCGTTTTCCAATCCGCTAACATCGAGCCTGTGTATGAGTATCAATGCTTTTTTGCCCTTATGCGCTATGACTGTGGGGCTGCCTCTTAGATTTGTGATTGTTTCTTCTTCTCGTGAGGCTTCTGTTGGAATGAATTGCATGAGCACAGGCGTAGAAGTTTTGCCCTGCCCTGCCTTTATCTTACTCAGCAGTGTGTTTGCATTCTCGGTGTTTATTTCCTGATTGCCCTGATCCATATATAAGAATTGGCTCATGGGCAGCACGAGGCCACGCCATATAACTTTTACAGAGCGCAAGATACGTTCCTTATTCATTTCTGTGGCAAGTTTTTGTATTTTATTAAGTAATTTACACAGCTGCTGTGTATTGCGCACAGATATACGCGCATATTTATGTCGATTTTGGCGATAAAACCGAGCCTCTTCTGTATCGTGATATTTGAAGCCGTGGCGTGTTGCTCTTTGAAACGGTGTGCTGAGTGAGGGTAGATTGAGCGAGATCGCAATCGGCCAGTTGTTTTCTATCGCTTCTTTGAGCGTAATTCTCGGGCTCTCATCTTGTTCGTCTTGCGGTTTGAGCATTGTGCAGCCATCAGAGTGATCGGAGCGTGATTTGCTGGCGAATACGCCGCCAGCGATAAAACGGCCGCCATTGGCCTGCGCGGGTGGGCGGTAATATAGCTCTGCTTCACAGCCCCCATGCGCGCAACGAAGTGTGCCGGGCATTGTTTCAGGGTCATAATCCCTGGCTAGAATTATGTTGGAGCTTCCATCCGGTTTGATAAGCTCTGCTTTTTTCATAATCAGATATATAGGAAGCTTTTGGCGTGGCTGTCAAATGAATTGGTGTGTCTGATTAGCGTTTGCGTTTTAACATCACGTAAAAGGCTCCTGCGCCGCCGTCTTTTGGTGCTGCAGGCATCATTTTCAGGATTTTGTCACGGTTCGGTGCGCTGTCCAGCCAGCCGGGTAAAGCACCCCTTAGAACGCCTTCGCGCATGACTCGCTTTGTAATGTGGTCTGAGGCCATGCCTCTGCCCCTGCCTGTAATGACAAGCACTACCCGTGCATTATGCGCATATGATTGTGCGATGAAACGATTTAGCACCTCATGCGCGCGCGCTTGATCTAGCCCGTGCAGGTCAAGAGTGGCGTCTATATTCAGATCGCCGCGTTTCAATTTGCGGTAGGTTGCTCGGTCTATATCGCTATCATTGAAAATGTTATGAGCTTTGTGCTGTGTTGTTTTTTGCGGCCTTGGCGAAGTTTTGAGCTGTTCAGATGTAGCTGGTTTTTGAACGGCTGTGTGCTCTTTGCGAGGGCTGTGTGCTCTTTGCGAGGGTTGTGGCGAGAGCTTTTTGACGCTACGCGTTACAAATGCCCATAAACTTTCTTCATCTTTGCTCATTTCTGTCGTGACCTGCTCTTTGGTATTTCAACTGCCTGTTAACTATTGTAGTATAGTTTTAAAGGTAAAGGAATTTCTATGCGTTTCGTCCTGTCTTTGTGTTTTATAGCGTTGGCGCTCTTTGGTGTATATATGCCGGGTATCGGCTATGCACAGGTGGAAACCGAAGTAGAGCAGCCTCATATCGCTTTTATGCGTCCTGTAACAAGGCCTGAAACGGTTGGCATGGCGTTTTATAAAACAGCGGATGGTGCCGCCCCTGATTTCAGGAAATGGGCTGAAAAGACACCGAAAACTCTTGCGACGCCAAAGTTTGACCGCGATGTGGTTGTTCTCTCCGAATTTAACCGATTGCAAAATGAATATATCAACTTTGCGCTGGATAAGCCTTTGTATATCCGGATGCCGGTCAGTTTGAGTAATTACAGCACGACAAAAGAGATTTTATATCTGGAGGAGATATCGCCTCGTATTTACTTTCCGTTTAACCTTTATGGTGAAAATATCGTCGTTATGATGAAGGATATCGGTAAGTTCTCGCAAATCCAACTCGGGGGCGAAGCGGCTTATAATCTGTTCCAAGCGGTTCGCAACAATAAAACAGCCGTGGTAGAGTTGGCGGTCGTGCCCGAGATTGCAGATGTTGAACGGCCATTGCTTATCAATGACATCAATTATTTGCCGATGCTTACACGTGTTGCTGAATTTGTGATATGGGGTGGCAAGGACAATGCACAGGCTTTGTGGGTCTGGCGTGCGGATTGGTACCGCCCGTCACAAAATCAGGACTTGATGCGCCTGTTTCAACAGTAAAAATTTAGGTGTTTTTCTCTTCAACTTCTGTAAAGTTTAAGATATAGCCCTGCTCTGATGTGACGAGAACCTCCGGATTTGATGCGTTGCTTTCTATCTTTTGTCGCAGGCGATAGATATGCGTTTCCACCGTGTGTGTTTCGATATCACTGCGCATTTCCCAAATTTGTGTCAGTAGCATATCCTTTGTCGCTGCTTTTGGTGATAAATCAATAAGGAAATCCAAAATGCCGTATTCTTTATCTGTGAGAAAAACAGGATCATCTTCTCCGCTTATCGTCAAAAAGCGTTCTTTTCGGTTATAAATTATCCTGTTGTTCGGTCCTAGAGCATAGCGCGAGGGAGTTTCTTTTCCGCCATGTGCGGTCATAGAGTGCATAAAGTCTAATATATGGCCGATGCGTAAGGGCAGATCGAGCTCTATGGTTTTGCCTTGTAGAGTAATACGCGCTGTATTCTCATCCTCAGAGAACAAAACCTCTGGCCAGAGCTGTATTTCAGTCTGGTTTTCGGTTGTGCTTGTTGCCTCTTTAATCGCCATAATGAAGCGTGAGGCGCTTTGATTTGGGGTGTCTGGCACGGTCATTGCATAATCATGACGTAAAAGAGGAAACAGGTAAAGGACTTACACCATGGAGCCGACAGCAATCTCAGTGCAGACAGGGCAAAATGTCAGTAGACATCGCTTCCAAAGCGCGTTCCGTGATGTTTCTTCAGATACTCATTTCCGAGGTGCAATTGATAAAGAACTGAGCCGACAGCTTGGATCGACAAGCCGCAGAGGTCTTTTCTTTGATCCTTCTTCTTTGCAGCATATGTCTTTTTCTCAATCGCCGATGCGTAAGGGATCGGGTCTGAATGCAGTTGAGCCTGCTGCAGGGCGTGTGTCTGCTCAAGATGTTGAGCCTTCGATTAAAAAGCCCGTTGCCAGATCGAGAATGGATTCTCTCCCGGGTGGGATTAGTCATGTTCTTGATACAATTAACCCGCTTCATCATTTGCCTGTTATCGGCAATGTGTATCGGGCCATTAGCGGCGATAAAATTACGGGCGTTGCAAGAATGGCCGGAGGCGCTTTGTATGGCGGTGCAATTGGTTTTGCTGCGGCGACACTGAATACTGTGGTTGAAGGTCGCACAGGGCGCGATATGGCCGGTCACGCTATGTCTATGCTGGGTGCAGAAGAGCTGGCACAGGCCGAGGCCGCAACAAATGCAGGAACAGCAGCGCCGAAAGCTGCAAAATCTGAGGCTTTAAAAGTTGCTCAGGCATATCAGGATCATGCCAGGTATATGCATGAAAATCAGGCTCGTTATAATAGCTAGAGACTTGTTGAGGCTTTAAAATAGTGCTGTAGAAAGCGCAGAGCGCAGCCAGATCGGCATCTCTCCACCTAAATTCAATATAATGATTAGGGCATAGATGCCTATGCTGGTGATAAAAATGATAGGCCCATAAGGCGTCATGATCGGTATATTCTTTGGTGCCGGAAGGCCAAGACTGTGTAAGGCTCGTTGTGATAAAAGGCGGTCCAAGAGACGCGCGACAATGATGCCAAGGAAGCTTGCCAATCCTATAAAAATGATGTCAGAGAAGAGAGACACGGCGATGCTAAGTTCGGGCATATGAGCGGTTTGCCTGTATAGGGTGTCTTGCACAAGCTGCGTCATTATATAAATCCCCATAAAGCTGCCCGCCGTAGCAAGACCGCCAGTGATAGGTAGTGTCTTTCCGCGTTTTCCTGATAGGCTACGTAGTGCCTTGTGTAAGATTTTAAAGAAGGGCTGGATCTGGTTTTTCTCGAAAAGAAGATCGTGCTCCTTGTAAAATCGTGCCATTGCAAGCTTGGGACTGTAATCATTCAGAAGGCTAATCGCGCGTTTGAAAAAGGCTTCTCGTTTATAGCGTTTTATAGCTGTGTAGAGCGCTGAACGCCGCTTTGTCGCTTGGGACATCTGAGCAATAAGCTTTTGCATTCTCCGGCGCATGACGGGCTTAATATTTTGTATTCTCCCCTTCTCTCCTAGAATAACAATGTTTTGTTTTTCGCCATTTATGTTCGCTTCTGCCTCTGCGAATGCGACCTCGCATTGAAGGTTTATTTGCATTTGTGTGTGTGTTTCACGTGAAACATTCGGGCTGTAGTTATCGCTTTCATCTTCTTCTGCGCTATCGTGGCGGGCGGCTAGTTGTTTTTGTGCTTTGACCTCTCCTTTCTTGATAAGCTTGAAGGGGTTGCAGGCCAGAACGGTTCGACTTAACAGCGGCGGTGTTTCTTCTTTGTCATTGCTTGTGGCCAGAGGCTCTAGCGACCAGTCAATTTTTGCGTGCAGGCAGGCTTGGGCGTATTCGATAATGTGTCCTTGCCCACCGCAGCTGCTACATTTAGTCTTCCCTTGCCCGCCGCAGGACTTGCAGCTTATGATGGCAGAGCCGTTACAGGCCTGACATAAAATGCGCCCAGACGCTTGGCAATATTGGCAGCCTTGCCTGCTGCCGTCACTATTTTGCGTAGTGCCTTGTCCGTGGCAGTTCCAGCATAGTTGTTGTCGTTGCCCCTGACATTGGGGGCAGGTGGCCTTCCCTTTCCCGCTACACTGTAGACAGATGATAAGCGCTGAACCGCTGCACTGGCTGCAGGTTTTTGTGATCTCATAGACGGCTTTATAGCCGGGCAATGTTATGTTTTCGTGATCGGCCGTGCCTTCAATACAGGCTTGTGAGAGACGGTTTTTGAGTTTTTGATCGCCTAGTGCTTTTTGGCGCAGGTTTTCTACTTCCTGCGCAAGTTTGTTCGAGCTGTCGAGTGTTTTTACCTGACCTGCTTTACGGGCTTTCTGGACACCTTTTTTAAGCGGGCTGAGCTCGGGCTCGATCGTTACAAAACCCCTTAGGCTTAGGGGATACAGGCCGCTCGCATCCTCACGAATGGTGATGTCTATAGAGCCTTCGTCAATGCCATTGCCGCTGCATTGCTGCTTAAGGCGCTCAAGCGCCTTATCTCTTATGCTTTCAGGAAAGCCTTTGTTCACGGTATTCTCTCCTAGCTGAGCGCTTCAGAGATAAAGTCGACAGTCCGTTGATTAGCCTTTTGAGCGGCCGCTTCATCATAGTGCTCGCCATTTAGGCGTGTGAAAGCGTGATTAACCCCGCTATAGCTATGCATGGTGACATGGGTGTTGTGCTTCAGTCCATCTTTGATCTTTTCTTGTGCGGCCTTGTCGACAAATTTATCTTCCTCGGCAATGTGCAATAAAAGCGGGTTTTGGATAGAGCCTGCCTCGCCGAGGAGGTCTTCGAGGCCAACACCGTAATAACCGACAGAGGCATCAATATCTGTGCGTGTTGCCATTAGATAAGCAAGTTTGCCGCCCAGACAATATCCAATCGTGCCGACCTTGCCGTTACATCCCTTATGGCCACGGATGGTTTGAAGTGTAGATTTAAGATCTTTTATGCCAAGATCAACGTCAAAACCGTTCATAAGGGCAAAAGCCTTATCCCATTCTTCCTGGGTTTTGTCTGTCAGCTGCACGCCTGCTTCTTGTCGCCAGAAAAGATCGGGTGCAATTGCGATATAGCCTTTTTCTGCCCAAAGGTCGCATTTTTTGCGCATCTCTGCGTTAACGCCGAAAATTTCCTGGATCATGATTAAGGCCGGTACATGTGCATTTGTGTCAAGATTATCCGGCAAAGCGATATAGCCGTTAAATTGTCCGCCATCATGTGCTTGTATCGTCAACTGATCTCCCATAAATGCTCCTTTTTCCTATTTCTTGCAATTACAACGAAATAACCCTATCTTCTGGCGTGAAAACTGTCCAGTGAAGCCATTTAAAAAACAAAGGTGAACGTGATGAAATTTAGTATAGATATAGAGTGCACGCCTGAAGAAGCCCGTGATTTTCTGGGGCTTCCTGATGTTTCTGAACTTCAAAAGCAGATGCAACAGACGATGATGGGCAAGATGCAGGAAAATATGGCAGCTTTTGAAAAGGACAGCCCTTATACGAAATCCGTTCAGGAAAATATGGCGAATTGGCAAGAGCTGCAGATGATGATGTGGCGCCAGATTCAGGATAATGTGAGCGCGGTGGCCCAAAACGCCAAGGCAGATGATTCCGACAAAAAATGAGCGCCAGAGAGACGATAAGAGACACAATATATGCATTGGCCTCTGCCCCTGGCCGTGGGGGTGTTGCCGTTATCCGCGTTTCTGGGGATAAGGCTTGGGATAGTTTGCGTATATTGGGTGGAAAATTTTCGCAATTAAAGCCGAGATATGCGGCTGTCTCTAAATTATATGACCCTGTTTCACGTGAAACAATTGACCACGCATTGGTGTTGCCATTTCAGTCTCCGCAAAGTTTTACGGGCGAAGATGTTTTGGAATATCACCTTCATGGCGGGCCTGCAATTATCCGCAAAATTTACACTATCTTTGAGGCGCAGGAGGGCTATCGTCTGGCCGAGCCGGGCGAATTTACTCGCCGCGCTTTTGAAAACGGAAAGCTTGACCTGACACAGGCCGAGGCCATTGCTGATTTGGTGGATGCGGAAACGGAATATCAGCGTATTCAGGCCATTAGTCAGTCAGAAGGCGCTTTGGCGAAGCTTTACGATGACTGGCGCCAAGCCTGTGTTCATATTCTTGCGCATCTTGAGGCGCATCTGGATTTTCCTGATGAAGAGGATGTGCCGGATACTTTGCCTGAAGAAGTGCGTCAGGCGATAGTCGCTTTGGGCGTGAATATACAGACACATTTGGATGACAATAACCGAGGTGAGCGCTTGCGGGAGGGGATCCGCATAGCGATCATAGGGCCACCGAATGCAGGGAAATCAAGCCTTCTTAATACGCTTGCGAAGCGCGACGTAGCGATTGTGTCCGATGTTGCCGGCACCACACGTGATGTTTTAGAGGTCAAGCTCGATATTGGCGGTTATCCTGTAATATTGATTGATACAGCCGGTTTGCGCCCCGATCAGATTGATGAAAGCGACGCACAGTCGCGGATTGAGGGAGAGGGCATAAAACGTGCTTTGACGCAGGCAAAAGAGGCAGATATTCGACTTTTGATGTTTAACGCGCAAGATTTGCCGGATCTTGACCCTGCGACTTTGGCTTTGATGGATGAGCGCTCGATATTGGTTTTGAACAAGATGGATGCAGCGAAGAAAGATAATCTGCAAAAGCTCGATCTTATTCCTTTGTCTATTAAGGACGGATATGGGCTGGAGGCCTTGATCGAAAAGCTCCAGATACGTGTAGAGGATGTTTTTGGCTATCAGAAACAGCCAAGCCTGACGCGAGAGCGTCACCGCGGGCATCTGAGGCGCTGTCTTATCGCCTTGAATGAGGCGCAGGATGAGCCGACATTAGAGCTTTCAGCCGAGCATTTGCGCAGCGCAGCGCAGGAAATTGGCGCGATTACAGGAAAAATTGACGTTGAGCAGCTGCTTGATGTAATATTCCGCGATTTTTGTATCGGCAAATAATTTGGCTTATTAAAAGCGGTAATTAAGGATATTCCATTGGAAACAGAATGTATGACAGATCAGGTATATGATGTAATTGTTGTCGGCGGCGGTCATGCGGGCTGTGAAGCGGCTGCTGCTGCTGCGCGTCTGGGCGCTCGCACGGCTTTGGTGACGCATAAAAAAGAAACCATAGGAATCATGAGCTGTAACCCTGCAATTGGAGGCTTGGGTAAAGGTCACCTTGTACGCGAGATCGATGCGCTGGACGGTATTATGGGAGTTGCTATTGATCGCTCGGGCATTCAGTTTCGTATGCTCAACGCCTCTAAAGGGCCGGCAGTCAGGGGGCCAAGAGCGCAAGCAGATCGTAAATTATATCGTCAGGCAATTCAGGATATTTTGTTTAATTACAATAACTTGGATATTGTTGAGGCGGGTGTTGAAGACCTTATTCTTGATGAGAGAGACGGGCTAAGTGCTTGCGCAGGTGTCGTGCTTTCGGATGGGCGTTCTTTACAATCGACGTCAGTTGTTTTGACCACAGGCACCTTTCTTAATGGGCTTATTCACCGTGGAGAGAAGCGTATTCCGGCTGGACGTGTTGGTGAAGAGCCAACAATCGGTCTGGCACAAACGCTCAAACGTCTGCAATTCCCTCTTGGGCGCTTGAAGACAGGTACACCACCGCGTCTGGACGGTAATACGATTGATTGGGATAAATGTACGGAACAGCCCGGGGACACGCCACCCGTGCCGTTTTCGTTTCTGAACAAGGCGATTGAAGTGCCGCAAATTCCTTGTCACATTACGTATACGAATGCCCAAACCCACAAAATTATTCAGGATAATATCGGGCGTTCACCTATGTATTCCGGCCAGATAGAAAGTAGCGGGCCGCGTTATTGTCCGTCTATCGAGGATAAAATTGTGCGTTTTGCGCAAAGAGAACAGCACCAGATTTTCCTTGAGCCAGAAGGCTTGGACGACAATACAGTGTACCCGAATGGCATATCGACATCCCTTCCCGATGATGTTCAAGATGCGTTAGTCGCGTCTATTGCGGGTTTGGAAAATGCTAAGATTTTACAGTATGGCTATGCTATTGAATATGATTACGTTGATCCGCGTGACCTGAAGCCGACGCTTGAAAGCAAGCGTCTTCAGGGGCTTTATTTGGCGGGGCAGATTAATGGCACGACCGGCTATGAAGAAGCTGCTGCACAGGGGTTGGTTGCTGCTGTTAATGCGGGATTACGTGCAAAAGGGGCGACAGAGCCATTTATTCTTGACCGCGCAGATGCGTATATCGGTGTTTTAATTGATGATTTGATTACGCAAGGAGCGCCAGAACCTTACCGTATGTTTACGTCACGTGCTGAATACAGGCTTTTGCTGCGAGCTGATAATGCAGATCAGCGTTTGACGGATAAGGGGATAGCATTTGGTCTTGTTGCTGCTGATCGCAAAGAGAGATGGGCGGAGAAAAAGCAAACTTTAACCAGCGCACATCAGATGATGCGTGAAGAGCTTAAGGCTAGCCCCTCCTCTCTCGTTAAGGCTGGTTTGAATGTTAATCAGGATGGTGTGATCCGCTCTGCGTTTGATCTATTGCGCTATCCTGATATATCTTTTGCAGATTTATTGGATATTTGGCCTGAGCTAAACGAAATTGGTTTGGATATTCGTGCCCAGATTGAAATCGATGCGCTTTATGCTGGCTATCTTGAGCGCCAATTGGCCGATATCGAAGCCTATAGACGGGATGAGGCCTTGATTATTCCTGATGATCTTGATTATAGATCTGTGGGATCACTCTCGAATGAAATTTGCCAAAAGCTCGAGGCAGTTAAACCACAAACGTTAGGCGCTGCAAGCCGTATTCCCGGTGTGACGCCGGCCGCTGTTATGGCGCTTCTGCGCTATGTGCGCAAGGGACATAAGAATGCAGCTTGAGGCTTTTCAAGATTTTTGCAACAAGATAAGCGTGAGAGATGATGTCGAGCTGTATGAGAAGCTCGAGCTGTATGAGGCGCTTTTAGTGAAGTGGCAAAAGGCTATCAATCTCGTCGCGCCCTCTACCCTACCTCATATCTGGCATAGGCATATTCTTGATTCTTTACAGCTCGTTCCGTTTTTACCTGAGGGGTGCAAAACGATCGTGGATATAGGCAGCGGGGCAGGTTTTCCGGCGCTTGTACTAGCGATCGCGCGGCCTTATATACAGGTTACTTGCATTGAATCTGACCTTAAGAAAGCACAATTTTTGCAAAATGTTTCACGTGAAACAAATGCTAATCTCACTGTTCTGAATGAACGCATTGAGCGCGTGCAGCTCGGTACAGCGCCAGATTTAGTAACAGCGCGTGCTTTGTCCTCTCTGGATCAGCTATGTGCATATATGCAAGGATTAGGAGCTGTGCGGGGCTTGTTCTTGAAAGGTGAGAACGTCGAACAGGAAATTGAACGAGCAAGAACGCTTTATAGCTTTGAGCATAAATGCCATGCGAGTGAGACATCAAAGAGCGGGAAACTACTGTTTCTCAGCAACTTAAGGCCATGTGGATAACCTCGTACGTTACCTTCTTTTTTCGTGCATTTACGCGCTTACTAGCCTAAAAAATAGGTATGGTACAACAATCTTCGACACATAAATGGCTCCCGCAATCAGCTGCGAATGACGGACCTCGTTTTCTCGCTGTGGCCAATCAAAAGGGCGGTGTAGGTAAAACAACAACAGCTGTTAATCTCAGCACTGCTTTGGCTGCTGTTGGGAAGAAAGTCTTGTTAATTGATCTTGATCCGCAAGGAAATGCATCAACAGGGCTTGGCCTTAACCGTGCAGATCGTCAGGGAAGCAGCTATGACCTTCTTTTTGGCGGCCGTGACGCGCTGGATACGACCCATAGGACAAAAGTGCCGCGTCTGGACGTTATTCCTTCTTCTATTCACTTGTCCGGTGCTGATATTGAATTGGTCAATATGAAGCGCAGAGAGTTTAGAATGCGCGATGCTTTGCGCGGCCAACCGCTTAATTATGATTATGTTCTGATCGATTGCCCGCCATCTTTGTCTTTGACGACACTTAATGCGCTAACAGCGACAGATGGCGTTATCGTGCCACTACAATGTGAGTTTTATGCTCTTGAAGGCCTTAGCCAGCTTGTGCGGACGATAGAACGTGTCAAGAAACACTATAATCCTACGCTGGAAATACAGGGTTTGGTGCTAACAATGTTTGATAAACGTAATAATCTCGCTCATATGGTGGCGGAAGATGTACGAAA
This sequence comes from uncultured Alphaproteobacteria bacterium, assembly GCA_964010795.1. Classification (GTDB taxonomy): domain Bacteria; phylum Pseudomonadota; class Alphaproteobacteria; order Micavibrionales; family UBA9664; genus CAXGMH01. The sequence continues at coordinate 3,908 of CAXGMH010000010.1, read as the reverse complement.
GTACTTTGGTGATAAGGTATACCAAACTGTCATACCTCGTAATGTTCGAATTTCTGAAGCGCCATCTTATGGCCTGCCTGCAATCATTTATGATATGCGCTGTTCCGGTTCTCAGGGCTATATTCAGCTCGCAAAGGAGTTGATCCGCAGAGAGAAGACCCTCAGCAAATCTGTAGCCCAGCAAAAAGTAGCGTGAGGACAAGATGAGCGAGCAGGATAGCAATAGTCCCAAAGACAGCATTTTAAACCCAAAAAATCGGGGCTTGGGTCGCGGTTTATCTGCGCTTTTTGATGATGGCGAGGGTGACATTTATGGTGAGACAAGCCGTGATAATGAGGGCGGTATTACGAAATCTCATACCAAACACCGCTTGAATATAAGTAAGCTTAAGCCGTCCCCGTTCCAGCCAAGAAAAGATTTTAGCCCTGCCGCTATTGAAGACCTTGCCAATTCCATAGAAAAGCATGGTGTGTTGCAGCCTATCCTTGTGCGTGTGGCCACGGATGATGCTTCGATGTATGAAATTATCGCCGGTGAGCGTCGTTGGCGCGCCTCGCAAAAGGCAGGTTTGCACGAAGTTCCTGTTATTATTCAAGAGCTTGACGACCTGACGACGCTTGAAATCGCCTTGATCGAGAACTTACAGCGTGAAGATTTAAACCCATTGGAAGAGGCTGACGCCTATCAGCGCCTGATGGTGGAATTTGAGCATACGCAAGAAAGTTTGGCAGAATCTTTGGGTAAAAGCCGCTCTTATATTGCGAATTCTTTGCGCCTTTTGAACTTGCCTGACAGCGTAAAGGCTTACGTTATCAGTGGCCGTATTTCTGCTGGCCATGCCCGCGCAATTTTAGGCGCAGATGACCCTGAGGCTCTTGCCGATGAAGTGGTCAGCAATAACCTGTCAGTGCGCGCGACAGAGAAATTGGCCGCCGAGCAAAAGACAAAGACATTCCCCGAAGACAAAGCACCGTCAAAAAAAGAGCCGAAATCGGTGGATGTCCGTGCTTTGGAAGAGGAAATGAGCAATCGCCTCGGTACAAAAGTCGAAATCAATGTCGGTAAAAAAGGCGGCAAGCTGATTATACATTATAAGACAGTCGACCAATTAGACGACTATCTGCATAACCTAAGCAGCTAAACTGTTCTCTTTCCTTAAAGGATAAATTTTGAAAGATCTGTGTTCTGGCTGAGGTCTTTCAAGCGGTTTTGAACCATTTCAGCTGTAACCTCGACAGTTTCTCCTGACTTGCTGTCTGCTTCAAAACTGATCTCGTCAAGGAGATATTCCATCACGGTGTGCAAACGCCGGGCGCCGATATTTTCAACAGTACGGTTAATATCAGTCGAGATACGCGCAAGTTCGGAAATTGCACCGTCATCAAAGTTCAATGTGACGCCTTCCGTTGCGAGCAAAGCCTTATATTGTTTGATAAGGCTAGCCTCCGGCTCAGTCAGAATACGCTTGAAGTCCTCCTCTGTGAGGGCGCGCAGCTCAACACGGATCGGTAAACGCCCCTGTAATTCTGCGAGCAAATCCGAGGGTTTAGCATAGTGAAAGGCACCGCTGGCGATAAAGAGGATATAATCGGTCTTAATCGGGCCGTATTTCGTTGAAACGGTTGTGCCTTCAATGAGGGGAAGGAGGTCACGCTGGACGCCTTCGCGTGACACGTCACTGCGTCCGGCATCTTGTCTTGCGGCAATCTTGTCCAGCTCGTCAATAAAGACAATGCCGTTTTGCTCGACAGCTTGTAAAGCTTCTTGTGTGACAACATCCTCGTCCAAAAGCTTATCGGATTCTTCTGTAATCAAGATATCAAAGCTGTCTTCTACTTTGACTTTTTTCTTCTTTGTGCGTCCGCCAAGTGCTTTCCCGAACATATCGCCGATGGAGATCATACTCATAGAACCGCCGGGCATACCGGGAATATCCATGCTTGGCATAGGATTAGAGTTATCTTCGATCTCGATCTCGATTTCGCGCTCGTTCAAGAGACCGTCGCGCAGTTTTTTGCGAAAGCTTTCTTTAGTACTTTCCGTTGCCGTAGAGCCGACAAGTGCGTCAAGGACGCGGTCTTCGGCGGCTTCTCTGGCCTTTTCTTTGACCTCTTTGCGCATTCTGTCACGCACCATATGCATGGAAATCTCGACAAGGTCACGAATGATCGATTCGACATCGCGCCCGACATAACCGACTTCGGTGAATTTCGTGGCCTCTACCTTGATAAAGGGCGCGTTGGCAAGCTTTGCCAAACGGCGTGCTATCTCGGTTTTCCCAACACCTGTCGGCCCGATCATAAGAATGTTCTTCGGCAAGACTTCGTCGCGCAAAGGCGGCTCGATCTGCATACGGCGCCAGCGATTGCGCAAAGCAGTCGATACGGCACGCTTGGCTTGCTTTTGGCCTATGATGTAACGGTCGAGCGCCTCAACAATCTGTTTTGGCGTTTGAACTGAGATATCTGTGTTTTCGGCTTTATTTTGTGGTTTTGTTTCTGCTTGGGCGTCTGTCATTTTATGCTCTTAATGCTTTAGGTGTTATTTGTCTGATTCAAGTGTCTCTAATGTGATATTGCCATTTGTATAAACGCAAATGTCCGCAGCAATCGCCATGGCTTTGCGCGCAATTTGTTCAGCATCAAGATTGTCCTGATCGATCAGTGCTCTTGCTGCTGCCAGAGCGTAATTCCCGCCGGAGCCAATGCCGATAATACCGTCTTCGGGTTCGACGACATCGCCCGTGCCCGAAAGGATAAGTGAGACATCTTTGTCACAAACAGCCATCAAAGCTTCTAGTTTGCGTAAGTAGCGATCAGTGCGCCAGTCTTTGGCAAGTTCGACACAGGCTCTTGTAAGCTGTCCCGGATGCGCCTCAAGCTTAGCCTCAAGCCTTTCGAACAATGTAAACGCATCCGCCGTAGCACCGGCAAAACCAGCAACGATACTGCCGTCCTTACCGAGAGTGCGGACCTTGCGTGCATTGCTTTTGAGGACGGTTTGTCCCATAGAAACCTGACCGTCGCCAACGACAACCAGTTTGCCGCCTTTGCGGACTGAAAGAATTGTTGTTCCATGCCACTGAGAGGCATCAAATCTTGGATCGCTCATGACTCACCTTTTGTTATATCAATTGTAAAAGAATATGGACTCTCCGCTCTTAAGGGTCAAGGTGGGGTTTTCTTTCGCATTGCGCAAAGCCGTTTGCTTTGGCCTATAGACTTCTTGTGCTATAATTATAGATAGTTTCAAAACAGGATGGCCCTTATGGATTCACGAACGTCTGATACGGCGAGCAAGAGCTTGCAAAAACCTGATGCCAGAGTTGAGATTATGACCGAGATCAGCTTGCCGGATATGAACGACCTTTGTGATGCGGCTGCACTTGCCATTGATAATGGGGGTGGATTTGGTTGGTTGCGCAGGCCCGAGCGCGACAGTATGGAGAACTTTTGGCGCGGTGTGATTGCGATGCCGCTCAGGCATTTGCTGATTGCGCGTCTGGACGGTGTGATTTGTGGAGCAGCGCAAATCGTCATGCCGCCCCCCAATAACGAGGCACAGGCTCATGCCGTACATTTGGTTTCTGTTTTTCTGGCGCCATGGGCGCGCGGTCATGGTTTGGCAAGAAGGCTGGTTGAGCGCGCAGAAGCAAAAGCAACGTCCGATGGTTTTAAGCTTGTGAATCTGGATGTGCGCGAAACTCAACAGGCTGCGATTAATCTATATGAATCTTTGGGATATCAGCAATATGGCCTTCACCCGCATTACGCGGAGATCGACGGCACACCGATCAAAGGCTATTATTATTTCAAAGCCCTCTAGCCGTGCGGTATGGGCTGGCCTCCGGGGAATGATATAAGAGTTCCTTTTTCTTGAGGCGGGTTTGAAGCGCCGGGCTTAGCTG
>CAXGMH010000009.1:0-41956 GCA_964010795.1 uncultured Alphaproteobacteria bacterium | reverse complement strand
GTGTTGAATCCCTTGGGGATGGCGCAAAACAGGCTTTGCGCGAAGAGCGTATTCGCTATGTTTCTTTCTCCGAGATCGGAGATGGCGTGCGTTTTCGCCTCCGTGACCCAGAGCAGATGGCACTGGCTAAGAAGCAAATACGTGGTGTTGAAGATGGTATTTTATTCGAAGAAGGTGAAGAGGGACAGTTCATTGTCCGATACAGCGAAGATGCTTTGAGCCAGATTCAAGACCAGACAATGGCACAATCGATTGAGATTGTTCGTCGCCGTGTTGATGAGACAGGAACAAAAGAGCCGACAATCCAACGTCAGGGGGATGACCGTATTGTCGTGCAATTGCCTGGCCTTGAAGATCCAAGCCGCATCAAAGAGTTGTTGGGGCGTACAGCAAAATTAAGCTTTCACTTGGTTGATGATGAGGCGACACAGCTTCAGCGGCCCAAGGCAGGCACGCGTATTTTGCCGCATAAAGAACAGCCTGGACTTAATGTCGGGGTCAAGCGCCGTGCTGCAATCACAGGAGATATGTTGACCTCTGCAACGCCATCATTCCAACAAGGAGCGCCTGTTGTGTCCTTCCGTTTGAACGGTATTGGCGCGAAGCGTTTTTGTGATGTCAGCCGTGAGAATGTCGGTCGTCTTTTCGCTATTGTGCTTGATGAAGAAGTTATCAGCTCTCCTGTTTTCCGTGAGCCGATCTGCGGCGGAGCGGCGGTGATTTCCGGCTCATTTACTGTTGAAGAGGCCAATGACCTTGCCATTTTGTTGCGGGCAGGGGCTTTGCCAGCACCTCTCACGGTCGTTGAAGAGCGCACAGTCGGACCGTCTTTAGGGGCGGATTCTGTTGCTGCCGGACAAAATGCAGCAATTGTTGCGATTGTATTTGTTCTGGTCTTTATGGGGCTGAGCTATGGTCGTTTGGGGCTTTATGCCGATGCGGCGCTTATTATCAATATCTGTTTGATCTTTGCGATCCTTTCAGGGTTACAGGCAACACTGACATTGCCGGGTATTGCGGGGATTGTTCTGACTATCGGTATGGCGGTGGATGCGAATGTTTTGATTTTCGAGCGTATCCGCGAAGAGTTTAAAAATGGCCGTTCGCTGATCTCTTCGGTTGAGGCTGGCTATAAGCAAGCCATGTCGACCATTATTGACGCCAATGTAACAACGCTTATTGCCGCATTGTTGCTATACTCTTTCGGGACTGGGCCGATCAAAGGTTTCGCCGTAACACTGGCGATCGGGATTTTAACCTCGATGTTTTCTGCCATTATGTTTACACGTATGTTGGTTGCCAATTGGATCCGCCGCTCCAAGCCTACGGAGCTTCCAGTATGATTTTTGTCTATGTTAGTCATGTGGCACAGTTACAATTTAAAAAGGTGAAATAATGAAAGCCATTCGAATTATTCCAGATGATACCCATATTGATTTTGTTTCATTGAAATTTGGCGCATTCGTCCTTTCTGCAGTGTTGTTTTTAGGCTCGCTCGGGTTGGTTATGACGAAGGGCTTGAACTTCGGGATCGATTTCACTGGTGGGACATTAATCGAGGTTCGCCTTGATGAAGCACCGTCATTAGGTGAGCTTCGTGATCGTTTGAATGCGCTTGATATTGGCGCTGTCTCTATTCAGGAATTCGGCAGCCCCGATGATTTGCTGATCCGGCTGCCGCAACAAGCCGGAGGTGTGGAGGCGCAACAGCTTGCCGTAGAGGCTGTGCGTAACTCATTGAACACTATTTATGGCGAAGAGGCGGTTGATTACCGCAGAACAGAATTTGTCGGGCCGCAAGTCGGCGGTGAACTGATCCAAGCAGGTTTGTTCGCTGTAATTTTTTCCATGATCGGGATTTTGATCTATGTGACAGTCCGGTTTGAGTGGCAATTTGGTTTGGCGGCTGTCATCGCTCTGGTTCATGATGCGGTGATTACGATCGGTTATTTTGCGCTGACCGGGCAAGAATTTAACCTTGCAACAGTTGCTGCAGTGTTGATGATCGCGGGATATTCTATCAATGATACGGTTGTTGTGTTTGACCGTGTGCGCGAGAATTTGCGCAAGTTCAAAAAGAAGAGCCTTCCTGAGCTGCTTAACCTTTCGGTTAATCAGATGCTGGCGCGAACACTGCTTACATCTTTGACGACATTATTGGCTCTATTTGCGCTTTATGTTTTCGGCGGCGAAGTTATTCGTGGCTTTGTTAATGCTCTGATCTTCGGGATTTTTGTCGGAACATATTCCTCGACCTTTGTCGCGGGCGCGATTTTGCTTTATATCAACCCACGCAAAAACACTTCTGCTACTGAGGGTGCAGACAGCTAGCAAATTCTATTCTTGACATATAATAATTTTATCCTTAATATGTAAAAAATTACAATTTATGTGAGGTTTTTCATGGATAGATTAAAAGCTGTATTTTCTGGTGTTGCTGCTCCAATTTATACGCCATTAGCTGCTATGTTCAAAGGGTTAACTTTTGTGGCTGGTTATTTGGCGCTGGCAACTGTTCCAACTTTGGTAGGTGGTGCGGTTGGTTTAGTTCTAGGGATGCTTCTTGTGGCAGGAGTTAGTTTGACTGGTGGTGCGGCTGGCTTAGCTTTAGCAGGTGCTGGTCTTGCCGGCCTTGTTGGGGGTAAAATGCTGGGCGTGTCATTGTTTGTTGACTACGAAGATGATTTTATAAATGCTGTAGATAGTATTCCAACGACCTTATTTGAGGGTGCAGCTGAAAAACATCCCGTAATTAAGCATGGATCAACAGCTGCTACAGTTGCTACAGTGGGTGCAATCGCTGCCTCGGTTGGCGTTCCTTTTATTGCGTAAGATTGCAGATTGTTTCTATAGTTTAAATTCACGCGTAATTTAGGTGGATCACGTTAAAATCCATATTTGCATTTTAGTGCTTAGGCCGCATAATAGGTCTCATGGATGATCGCGTAATCATAGAAATCGTTCAGCAGGCAATGCTGATTATTTTGCAGCTATCTTGGCCGGTGATGACAGTCGGCCTTGTCGTTGGTGTTGCTATCGCACTTTTGCAGGCTCTGACACAGGTTCAGGAAATGACGCTGACATTTGTTCCAAAAATTATCGCGATTTTTTTGACGATGTTTATTTTCTTTCCCAGCTTTACCTATATCTTGACCGAGTTCACTATGTTTCTTGCGGATCAGATCATTGCCGGCGATGTTCCAGCCACAGGGGATGCGGGGCTTTAGGGCTTGCATTTCATAAGCTGATCCCCTAAAACAGCGCGATGCAAGATACAGATCATTACCCTAATTTTTCATTTGAAATAAAAGCACGCGCCAGTAAAAGCAAGGCTCGTACAGGTGTTTTAAATACCCCACATGGCCCCTTGGAAACGCCGAATTATATTTTTTGCGGTACAAAGGCGGCCATTCGCTGTGCCGCACCGCGTGAGGTGAAAGAGGCGGGCGCGCAAATTATATTGGGCAACACCTATCACTTGATGCTCCAGCCAGGCGCTGATTTGGTTCAAAAGATGGGCGGCCTGCACAAATTCACTGGCTGGGACGGCCCGATGCTAACCGATAGTGGCGGATTCCAGATTTTTGCGATGGGCGAGGGTACTGTTGCTGATGAGATTAAGGGACGCCGCCATGAAGGTAAGAAAAAGCTCCTTGAAAAAATTACAGAAGAGGGCGCAATCTTCCGCTCTTATATTGACGGATCAAAGCAAATGCTTAGTCCCGAGCGCGCTATGGAAGTGCAGCACAAGCTGGGGGCCGACCTTTTGATGCCGCTTGATGAATGCCCGCCATATCACTTGGATCGAGATTACTGTGCCCGCTCAACCGAGCTAAGTCACCGTTGGGAAATGCGTTCTTTGAAGAAATTCCAGGAACTTAATGAAAATGGAGCGCAGGCTCTATACGGCATTGTTCAGGGCGGTGTTTATGAAGATTTGCGTGTGGAAAGCGCACAGCTTATTGCATCAAAGCCTTTCTTTGGCACAGCGATTGGCGGCTCATTAGGAGTCACAGTGGACCAGATTTATGACGAGGTTGTGAATTGGGTGATGAAAAACGTGCCAGAGCACAGGCCCGTTCACCTTCTTGGTATCGGGACGTTCCGTGATGTTTTTGCGGGTGTAAGATATGGTATTGATACTTTTGATTGCGTAATTCCGACACGTATCGCGCGCCATGGCTGGGCGATGGTTAAGGGAGCGGAGAAGGAACGTATCAACCTCCGTAATGCACAATACAGAGACGATGATACGCCTTTGGATGAAACGCAGGATTGTTATTACTCACAGTTCTCGCGCGGCTATCTCCATCACCTCATTCGCGCAAATGAAGTTCTGGCGATGCATATTCTGTCTTTGCACAATATTGCTACAATTTCCCGTTTGATGAAAGAAGTTCGGGAGGCTATTGCCGAAGACAATCTTGATGCGCTTGAGATGGAATGGCGTGGAGAAATATCCAAGACCCTTGCTGCTTAGGTTGATTTTACTCTTTTTCTTGTTTTTCAGTGGCTTTTCAGGCATTTTATGTGTGAACCCCCAAGCGATTACGTGAGAAAAGCGAGCGAGATTTGAGCCGGGCTGAAACCGAATTTTCTAAATTTGCCATTTTGAAGCAAGAGCGTGATGATGCGCAGATTCTGTATAATGCGCTGTTTCAGGCAAGTGATACCGGTATTGTAATCACGGATCATCACCACCGGGTAGTGCGTGTCAATGACGCATTTTTACGCGATTTTCAATGGAAACCGGAAAAGATTATCGGCTATGATTTTACCAAATTGATACCCGAGGAGGATGTGTCTCGTGCATTGGACGAGCATGAGCGCCTGATTGCCGGAGAAAAGCTTTCGCCTAACAGAGAGATCAGGATTTTACGCGGCACCGGAGAAGTGGCGAATATATTGATCTCACGCACTATGATGGAGATGACTGGGAAGCGCCGTTTTCAAGTCACATCTTGTATTGATATTTCCGAGCGGAAAAGAATGGAGCGTGCTTTGCGTAAAAGTCGTGAAGAGGCTTTAAAAGCCAATCACGCGAAATCAGATTTTCTTGCTAATATGAGCCATGAGCTACGCACACCGCTTAATGCGATTATCGGTTTTTCTGAATTGATGATGAACCAGACTTTTGGCCCTTTGGGGAGTGAGCGTTATCAGGATTATATGCGTGATATTCATAGCTCGGCGCATCATTTGCTCGCGATTATAAATGATGTTCTCGATATGTCGAAAATCGAGGCAGGAAAGCTTGAAATCATTGATAAGGAAGTCGATCTTAGGGGGCTTATAGAAACGGTGATACGCGTATTTCATCCGAAATTATCGGAGGCTGATCTGAGTTTGGTGAGTGAAATTCCGGACGATTTGCCTGTTATTAAGGCGGATGAGCGGATGATGCGTCAGGTTCTGATGAATTTGCTGTCCAACTCGGTCAAGTTTACGCCGTCACAAAAAAAGATTTTCTTGCGCGTTTTCATCACAGATGATGGAGGCCTGACGATATGTGTCGAAGATCAGGGGATCGGTATTCCAGAGAAAGAAATCCACAAAGTCTTAGAGCCTTTTGGACAGGTTGTCGATCCGAGGCACAATGCCGGCCAAGGAACAGGGCTTGGTTTACCGCTATGTCTCGCTATTATGAAGCTGCATCAAGGTACTTTGGAAATTGAGTCCGAAAAGGGTAAGGGTACTATTGTGACTTGTACCCTGCCGCGAGACAGGCTAGTTTAATAGCAATCAGACGAAAGGCATCGGGAATGAAGCTGAATGAACTTGAACAGGCTTGTAGCAAAGCCGGGTTAAAGATGACCGGACAACGCAAAACGTTGTTGGGCGTTTTGTCTGAATCAGAAGACCATCCGTCAATCGAAGAGCTTTATGAGCGTGCCAAGGCGGCTGATCCGTCGATCTCTATGGCAACGGTTTACCGCACAATGAATATGCTTGATGAGCTGGGCCTTGTGATGAAGCATGAGTTCAAAGAAAGTTTTGCGCGTTTTGAGCTTAATACAGACCACCATCATCACATGATTGATGTTGAGACCGGTGATGTTATCGAGTTTCAAAATGCAGAGATGGAAGCCCTAAAAGAAAAAATAGCAGAAGAGCTTGGATATGAACTTGTGGACCACACTCTTGAACTCTACGGTCGGAAAATCAAAAAGGGATGATGTAGATTACGATAATCTACACCCTGCCGACGAAGAAGCCTTCGCTCATGGAGCTAGCTGGGAAGGCCTAATGCGCGGTAGCTTGGCGGCGGCTGTTATCCAAAAAATGATGAGCTATATTACGCTTGCCGATCAAAAGGCGCAGGCCGCGATTATCCTTAATTCCGTTATTATCCCCCTTGCCCTTACCGGACTTGATGATCCGGACTTCAAGGTGATGAGTAGTTTTGCGATTATTGCGGGTGTGATTTCCATTTTCGGTGCGATTATGTGCATATATCCGAAAAGACGTGAAGGAACAAAGCCGGATGGCTCTCATAATTACTTGCATTTTGGCGATATTGCATCGCTGAGAGAGCACGAATATCTCGCGCGTTTCTTGCCGATATATAATGACACCAGACGTCTTTCGCGCGAGGTTGTTAAAGACTTACATGATATGAGCCACAGGATTATCCGACCGAAATTCTTTTGGTTAAAGGTCTCTTACGGTTCTTTCTTTCTACTTAATCTGGTCGGTATCATCTGGACGATGGCGCAGATGTGGTTTTTTCCGGTGTTTGGTTGATTGATGAGTGAGCGCTTACCTCTTCATATAGAGATGGATGCTCTGGTTAGAAACGCGCAGTCACAAGGAGGGTATGCTTATGTGGTGCAAAAGGGCGACCCACATAGTGGTGGCGTGATGCTTAAGCTGTACAATCCTCAAGACAAAATCTGCCTGCTGAAAACGCGCTTTACAGATATGGACGGTAAAGTACAGTGGATGGATGTTCTTGATCGTGCTCAGCTAAGTGAGACAGAGGCCGATACGGCGATCCGTGAGGCCGTTCAATTCGATCCTGACCTTTGGGTGGTTGAGTTGGACGGGATTGTTTTTGAACAGATGCGGTTTTAGGAAAATTCCGGTTTCGGCGCTATTCCAATAGCTTGAAGTCCTTTATATCCTGCATGTAAGGCACGATGAGTATATTCGAAACCAGTTTGGGCTAAAACACCAAAAAGAATACCACTAGGATAAGCTGGTAAATCCCAGTCACCAAACAGTGTAAAGATATCTCCAAAAGAAATACCTGATTCACCACCAATCATAATAGCAGCCGCAACGCCACAAATTAAACCGCCTATTTGACCGGCTATCCAGGCGGATCCAGTTGCGAATTGATTTACCCATACTCCTACTAAAGCGCCAAGACCAAAGCCCATTCCTATTAATTCAGGACTAGCAAAACCATCACTTAATAAAGCTATTGCACCACCAGCCACTGCGCAGAAAGCCACAACTAAAGATTTTGCTTTTGTTTCATCTAAAAAGTCTAGACAGTCTTCGCTATAAATATAACCGTAACCCATATTGTCTCCTTTCCTCCTATATACAATAATTTAATTACTATGTCAAATAATGGGGGGTGGTTTATCAGCTTTAGAGAAACACTTGCATCTATAACGGCTTTCGCTTATTTCTTAGCGCCATGAGCCAGTTAGATGAAATTAATAAACGTCGCACCTTTGCGATTATCTCTCACCCCGATGCGGGGAAGACGACATTAACGGAAAAACTCCTTTTGTTCGGAGGTGCGATCCAGATGGCGGGTGAGGTCAAGGCAAAAGGAGAGCGCCGCCGCGCGCGCTCAGACTGGATGAAGGTCGAGCAGGAGCGCGGGATTTCTGTTGGAACCTCTGTAATGACTTTTGGCTTTGAAGATCATGTGTTTAACCTTTTGGATACGCCTGGTCACGAAGATTTTTCTGAAGACACTTACCGTACGCTGACAGCTGTCGATTCCGCGATCATGGTGCTTGACTGTGCCAAGGGTATCGAAACCCAGACCCGCAAGCTTTTCGAAGTTTGCCGGATGCGCAATATTCCGATCATTACCTTTATCAACAAGATGGACCGCGACGGACGCGAAGTCATTGAGCTCTTGGATGATGTTGAAAGCGAGCTTCAGCTTGAGGTCAGCCCGGCCAGTTGGCCTATTGGTATGGGGCGTGATTTTAAGGGTTGTTATGATCTGTATAATGACCGTTTGATCCTGATGGAGAAGAAGGGCACAGAAGGCACAGTTCAGTGTTCCGGCCTTGATGATCCTAAGATTGATGAATATTTATCACCACAGCAAGCCCAGACTTTACGTGAGGAAGTCGAAATGGTGCGCGGTGTCTATCCTGATTTTGACAAAAGCGCGTATGAAAATGGCGATAGAACGCCTGTTTATTGCGGTTCGGCAATTAATAATTTTGGCGTAAGAGAGCTTTTGACAGGTTTGAAAAATATTGCACCAAGGCCGCAGCCGCAAAAGGCACTTGAGCGCGAAATTGCGCCGGATGAAGACAAAGTCTCGGCCTATGTGTTTAAGATTCAGGCCAATATGGATCCAAAGCACCGTGACCGTATTGCCTTTGCGCGCATTTGTGCCGGCGAATTTAAAAAAGGCATGAAGCTCAAACACATACGCTCAGGCAAAATGATGCCGATGCATAACCCTTTGATGTTTTTTGCACAGGATCGTGAGATTGCAGATACGGCCTATCCGGGTGATATTATCGGTATCCCGAACCATGGAAATCTTAGGATCGGTGATGCGCTCACAGAAGGCGAAGCGCTGAACTTCACAAATATACCTAGTTTCGCGCCCGAGCTTATGCAACGCGCCAGAACACAAGACCCGATGAAGGCTAAACATTTAGGTAAGGCGCTTATTGAATTAGCAGAAGAGGGCGCCGCCCGTGTATTTAAGCCAAAGATCGGATCGGACTGGATTGTTGGCGTTGTCGGCCAGCTTCAGTTTGATGTCCTCGCTGACCGTATTCGTACCGAGTATAATATCGATGTGAAGTTTGAGCAGACGGCTCTTTATACGGCGCGTTGGATTGCAAGTGATGATGCAAAGAAACTAAAGTCTTTTATCGATTCCAACCAAGGATCGCTTGGGGATGACCATGATGATGACCCTGTGTTCCTTGCAAGGAACGCATGGCATCTACAGGATGCCGAAGATAAAAACCCTGATATTCGCTTCACCTCTGTAAAATAGCCGGCTTTGATATTGAGCAAAAAAATGATATAATACTTTCATGTATTATCGTGTTTTAAGTGCTCTATTCGTAACTTTGTTCACCTTATCGCTTGGTATAGCCAGCGTGCAGGCAGCTCAGTGCGAAATGAACATGAAAGAGACAGTTTCTGTTGAGATTGATATGGATATGGCAGATGAGCCGTGCCATGAGATGGTACAAATGAAAGAGAAAGCTGACAGCTCTTTTTCTGATTGCTGCGATGGGGCTTGCAATTTCTGCTACGTCGCTCAAACTGCGGCGCTGTCTCTTGATAATGCTTTTTTGGGTATGCCCAGTCCGTCCAAAGAGAAGTCGGATTTAAAACAGGCTTTTAAAACAATTAAAACTCAACCTCCACATGATCCGCCGCAAGTGAACTCCTGATCCGTAAAACATTATTTTTAACGATTATTAAACAGGAGAAACTGTTATGCGACTACTATTACTAAGCCTCATGGGGCTTATGGTGATAGCCGTAAATGCACAAGCCAGACCGGTCTCTTATCCGGGCGGATGGACGGCTATGGCAATGAATAATGGAGATGTGAATTCGCTTCACCTTCATTACTCACCAACCGCCAACTATTCGATTGGAGTGCGCTCTGCTTATCACCGAAAAGACGATTACTGGCATCAGACGTTACAGCTCAATAATTTGATTAAACGCTGGAATATGCCTGATGCACAGGCCAACCTCTATCTTAAAAGCGGGATAGGCGGGGTATATTCAGATGCAGAAGATTATGACGGAAAGACGGCTCTGGCCGGATTTACCGGCATAGCTGCGGATTGGGAAAACCGTCGTTTTTTCACCTCTTACGATAACCGCTATATGGAGGCGGGGGCACTTACCAGTGATTTTAAGCAATCGGCTAGAATTGGTGTTGCACCCTATATTGGTGATTATGGCGATTTGCATACATGGCTGATGCTCGAGATCGAGCATGAACCCGAGGCTGACGAGCCGGTGACAGTGACACCGCTTATCCGTCTTTTTAAAGGTGTTCATCTGGTTGAGGCTGGTATGAGCAATCAGGGTGATGTTTTGTTCAATTACGTCATTCGCTATTAATCAAATTTTCAAACAAAGGAAAACATCATGAAAAAACTTATTTTTAACACATTAATCGTAACACTGCTGGCACTGCCGGCTATGGCGATGGAGTCCGGCAAAACCGTTTACGCCGATGTGAACGGTCTTGTTTGTGACTTCTGTGCCCGTGCTTTGGAGAAGGTCTTTTCCAAACAAGAAGAAGTGAGCACTATATCGGTGGATCTTGATACAAAAGTTATCACGATAGAGCTGAAAGAGGGGCAAAGCTTGTCCGAAGATAAGATCACTCAGCTTATCACTGATTCAGGTTATGACGTTCGGGGAATCCGCTATGAGCCAGTCACCGAATAGTCCGGCAAACGAGCAGGGCGAGCATCAGCCCTCCTTGTGGCGGCAATCTATTTTGCCGTTTCTGAGCCTTTTCACATCGCTTGGTACAGTGCTTTGTTGCGCTTTACCTGCGTTGCTGGTGACGCTAGGGCTTGGCGCTGCTTTGGCCGGATTTGTAGGAGCAGTGCCGTGGATTACGGCGATATCCGATCATAAGGTGGCTGTTTTTGCCGTTGCGGGAATGCTGATTGTATTGAGTGTTTTCATGCAATGGCGGGCTCGTAATGCGCCTTGTCCGGTCGACCCAAAACAGGCGCGGATATGTATGGCAATGCGCAAATTGAGCCGATGGATTACAGGTCTTTCTGTCCTGATTTATCTGGTCGGCTTTTTCTTTGCGTTTATTGCTGTTTCACTGTTCTTTTAACTCAAGTAAAAACCCCCGCTATCGTCTTTCAATGGCGGGGGTTTTGTCTTTGGTTTTTTTATGTGCTGTTAGGCAGCAATTTTTTGTGGGCCGGCCTGCATATTTTGTGCAACGAAATCCCAGTTCGCCATGTTATCGACAAAGCTTTCTACGAATTTCGGGCGCGCATTGCGATAGTCGATGTAATAAGCGTGCTCCCAAACATCACAGGTTAAAAGAGCTGTTTTGCCGTGAATGAAAGGTGTTTCAGCATTAGGTGTTTTCATGATTTCAAGCTTGCCGCTGTCGTTATCCATGACCAGCCAGCCCCAGCCTGAGCCGAATTGAGATACACAAGCGTCAACGAAATCTTTCTTGAATTGCTCATAGCCACCGAGGTCGGAGTCAATTTTAGCTTTCAACTCGCTTGGTAGTTTATCTTCGCCACCACCATTCGGGCTGAGACAGTTCCAGAAGAAGGAGTGGTTCCAGTGTTGTGCTGCATTATTAAACAGAGGTGTTTTTCCGGCCTTATATGCGGCGACTACAATCTCTTCGAGGCTTTTATCTTGCAAATCAGCTTCTTTCTCAAGCAGCTCATTGCCTTTTGTTACATAGGCATTGTGGTGTTTACCGTGGTGAAAGTCAAAAGTTTCCGCGCTCATATGTGGTTCTAATGCATCTTTGGCAAAGGGTAGGTCAGGTAGGGTAAAAGTCATACTATGCTCCTTTTTTGCAGTATAATTTAAATTCTTGTTTTTTTGCTCTCTCACCATGATAACCTATCGTTTTAAATGATTGAGACAAGAGGAAAAATGGTAAAAGGCTCAGCCAGTGACGCTAACGCGCTATGCATAAACGAAGTTCGGTATCACGATAAAATACTATATGAGCTTGCTTTATACTTACCGCAAAAGGTGCGCTCAGCAGCAATGGCGATATTGGCCTTTCATGCTGAGATCGCCAAGACACGCAGCGTCGTCACAGAGACCTCAATCGGATTAATGCGCCTGTTATGGTGGAGAGAGGCCGTGCAAGCGCTTTATGAAGGCGAGGTAAGAACAGGCCAGCCTGTTCTAGAGTCATTGCATACATCGATTAAGGATTATGACTTGCCTCTTCAGGCCTTTGAAGAGATGAGCTACGGCTATGAATTTGATCTTGAGGATCGCCAACCATCCCATATAGAAGGATTGGAAACTTATTTCGAGGCAACATACGGCAATCTTTTTAAATTGCTGTCACAGCTCGATACAAAGGCGCCGCAGCTTCCTATGTCTATAACGCATTGTTTCGGTACTATGCGCCTATTGCGTCAACATCACGTAATGATACCGGCGCAGCACTGCCTGTATCCCGAGACGTTGCTGGTCAAACATGATTTGCGCCTCAGTGATTTATACCAAGGCAAAAGCCGTGACGGTATCCGTTCTTTGGTTAAGGAATGTGTTTTACACGCAGAAGGTGGGCTTGGTGACATAAAGGGAGAGACGACTTTTCAAAAAGTATTGCTGGCTCATCTTCGTCTTGAAATCAACGCATTCAAGGCGGTTGATTATGATGTGTTTGATGGAAAGTTGAAAAGCTTGCCTTTGCTACGCAGTCCACGGCTATGGTTGTGTGCTACGGTTTTATAAATCAAAGCAGTTATGATTAAGGAAGTGCCGTGTCTGTGCGATTCCGGGGTTTTTGCCGATGATCCAGCGGCGCAAAGTTCCGTCGTGATTTGTCGGGAGGCTCAGGATCGGTGTGTTTTGGTCGACAATGCCGGCGCAAGCAGAAGAGAAGGGGACGAGCCCGTCATTTTTTCCCGTGCCGATAAAATCCATCAAAGGTTTTGACCAGGCATATTTAAGGCCTGCACGGTCTCCTGTCACAATCGCAGCGGCGTTGATCTGGTCACTAATTTTCAAAGGATTGGCTTTGCGGTAGATTACGCTAAGTTCTTCACCGACAGAGCCGACAAACCAGTGATTAATATATTTCAGGCCTTCAATGAATTTTTTATTGGGCTTAAAGCCTTTTAAATCCATCTGATCGGGATGGTGAAGGTAGTCTGCAATGGGGCTGCCCTCAAATGGTGTGCCGTGAAAAACGACACGATTTATTTTGAGGTTGGGCCTAAGCTCCAAAGCCTTGAGCAGGATCAGGCCACCCATGGAGTGGCAAACAAATGAGAGCTTGCTTTCCTCTGTATCAAGATGATCGATAAAAGACAGCAACTTTTCTGCTAATTCAGACAAATCCTTGAAATAAGGGGGCTTCAGGAAATTTGTCTTATAGTCGAAATAATGGGGCTTAAATCCGTTGTTTTTCAGGTCTTCTCCCATAGCAGTCATTGGCGTAGTGCCAAACAGACCGTGGATAAGAATAACAGCTTGGCTATTCGTCATTCAGCAGCCTCTGCAAGTGTTGGTAGTGGTGCCCAGCTTACGATATCGCGCAGTGCTCTTTCACTCATGGCTTTTTTCTTTTCGCGTGATTTTAGTTTGCGAACTTTCTTTCCAAGTTCGGCACTAACGGCTTCTAATGCGTCTTGTTGTTCTTCTGTTGTAAGGGGTGGGAACAGGCCGTAATTGACGTTCATTGGCTGGAATGTTTCGGCATTCGCACCGCTTGTGATGTGATTAAGAAGAGCGCCGAGCGCTGTTGTTGATGCCGGGCGCTCCATGCTGATCCCTAAAATCTCGCTGGCCGCCATGCGTCCTGCCATCAGGCCGACAGCAGCACTTTCGACATAACCCTCACAGCCCGTGATCTGTCCTGCAAAACGCAGACGCGGCATAGCGTTGAGTTGCAAACGCTCATTGAGCAGTTTAGGGGAATTGATAAAGGTGTTGCGATGTAGCCCGCCAAGGCGTGCAAAACTTGCATCTTCAAGCCCTGGAATGGTTTTGAACACATCTGTTTGTGCGCCATAGCGCATCTTTGTCTGGAAGCCGACAATATTATAGAGAGTGCCGAGCGTATTGTCCTGACGCAGTTGAACAACTGCATAGGGTTGTTTGCCTGTATGTGGGTCTGTCAGGCCGACAGGCTTCATCGGGCCAAAACGCAGTGTATCAACTCCGCGCTCGGCCATGACCTCAATTGGCATACAGCCGTCAAAATAATGACTGGTTGCCTCCCATTCTTTGAACTCTGTCTTGGGCGCATCGAGAAGCGCTTGGACGAAGGTCTCATACTGCTCTTTGTTCATGGGGCAGTTGATATAGTCTTTGCCTGTACCTGCGGGACCGACTTTATCATAGCGGGACTGAAACCATGCAATGTCGAAATTGATACTATCCGTATGGACGATAGGAGCAATTGCGTCGAAAAAAGATAGCTCGTCTTCGCCGGTCAGCTCTTGGATGGCCTTTGCCAGCGGTTCGAATGTCAGTGGCCCTGTTGCGATGATAACGCTATCCCATTCCTCTGGCGGAATGCCGTCTATGGCTTCGCGACGGATCTCTATATTAGGGTGAGACTCAAGTTTTGCGGTCACATTTTGTGAAAACAGATCGCGGTCAACGGCGAGGGCGCCACCTGCCGGCACGGCTGCTTTATCTCCCTCGGCCATAATAAGTGATCCGCATTGGCGCATTTCTTCATGTATTAAGCCCACAGCATTATAGAATTTATCATCCGAGCGGAAAGAGTTGGAGCAGACAAGCTCGGCAAGGCCTTCTGTTTTATGGGCGTCTGTTTTTTGAACGGGGCGCATCTCATGCAAGACGACGTCCACACCCATGCATGCGGCCTGCCATGCTGCTTCTGAACCTGCAAGGCCGCCTCCAATGATGTGTATTTTCTGGCTTTGTGCTGTTTTGTCCATAAAAAACCTTCTTATCTTTAGACGCTCTTTGATTGAAAAATAGCACATTCAATCGCGTTTTTGTTACCTTGTTTTAATAACAATAAGTGCTAAGCCATAGGAGCGGCTCATGTCAAAATTTTTCTCTGCGTTGCAAGCGATCTCTTTTCGTCAAAAGGTGATTTATATCTCCGTCTTTTTGATCCTTGCTGTGGTGGTGCTGAGTGGCATTACTTTGTTAAATACGCTCTCTCTTAACTCCATGTTTTCTGAGTATAGGCAAGTCGCACAACAAAATATGGCACTGAGCAATATTCAACGTGGAATGCAGACGATTAATACAAATGTGCAAGAATATCGTGTTGCGCCAAATGACGAGACGGTTTCGGAAATCAAGAAAGAGGTCGAGGAGCTTGAGGCTGATGTAGTATACTTGCTTGAGCTGTCTGATGATGAGAATATACAAGGACAAATTGTGATCTTGAAGGAAGAGGTGGTTCGCTATGTTGATAGCTTTTATAAGGCCGTGGATGTACAGGCAAACATTGACGATCTGCAAGATGAGTTTGAGGTTCTAGAGGTTTCGGTTCGTCAGGATATAACCACACTTAATCATGAGTTGCCACAACATCCTAATCCTGCTGCTTTGGTTTATGGGGCTGACCTTATGCAGAATTTACTGTTGGCACGTATTTATGGTGCGCGCTTTATAAGCTACGGCCTTCATGAGGATTCCGAGCGCGCTAAAGTAGAGTTTGGATACGCAAAAAATGAAGTGAGCAAAATCCTAGCTCTTAATGAAGGTTATACTGGCGGTAGCGGTGTTCTTGAAAAGGTTGATGCTGATCTGCGCAGATTGGCTCAAGTTTTTGAAGAAATTGTCCCATTCATAGAAGTCAGAAATATTGTCTTTAGTGAGAAAATTGATTTAATTGCTCCTGAAATTAGAAAAGAAATTCGAGAGCTGGCTGGTGATTTTCAGGATATTCAAAAAGAGCTCGGGCCCGAAATGGGAGAAGGATTCGATAGCATCTTGAGCCAAACTGTGATGGTGGCATTATTCACTGTTATTATCGGTGTTGCTTTGGTTGTCTTTTTGATCCGCAGTATTATTGCCATGTCGAATAAAATACGCATGAAGATTAATGATATGAATAAAGCGTTTTCTGTGGCCACGGATGAGTTGTCCCATATGGCGCAGGAGTTGATCTCGGCCGTAAACAACACGACGGAACGCTGTACGATAATGGCATCTGCATCAGAAGAATCCTCGACCAATGTCCAAACAGTCGCATCCGCATCAGAAGAGTTATCTGCGGCTATCGCCGATGTGTCGCAAAATATTCAACGTGCGGCTTCGCAGTCTCGTATGACAGCAGAAGAAGCTAATAATACACAAAGCCAGCTTGATGAGCTGCAGGCGGCAATTTCGGCTGTGGATGAAATCATCCTTTCGATTAATAATGTCGCAGAGCAAACGAACCTTCTGGCTCTTAATGCAACTATTGAAGCTGCAAGAGCAGGAGATGCAGGCAAAGGGTTTGCTGTCGTCGCAAATGAAGTCAAAGCACTGGCTGATGAAACCAAGCTTATGACGGATAACATTACAGAGCAGATTAAAAAGGTGAATTTGTCTTCTGCTCAGGCGATTGAAGCGACACGCAGAATTATCAAGCAAATTGAATCAATTGATACAGTAACCAAGGATGTTGCGGCATCTGTTGAAGAGCAAAGCTCGGCGACTAAAGAAATCAGTCAAAATGCTCAAGAAGCGCATACAGGAACGGATTCTGTGACGCAGAATATTATTCAGATACAGTCTGCTAATGAACAGACAGACTCGGTCGCTCAGGGCTTAAGAAAGTCAGCGGACACCATTCGTTCCCGTTCAGAGGAAATGAATGCCTCTTTGCGCGCCTTTTTGAAAGAGTTGAACAAAGATGCAGCCTAGAATTAGGTGCGTAGCAATTGGGCTTGTCAAAGCTAGCCAACCAGAACCATTTTATCATCGTCACATTGATTGATGGTTTTGGTGCATAGATCAAACCATTGGCAATCACGGCACGCTTTACGAATTTCACCTTGGCGGAAGGCATGGCGTAACTGCGCTATTTTCTCACAGCTCAGTATAAGGATCGAACCGTTTTGAATTGTTTGGCCAAGAATGGCCTCTAGTTCTTTTGCTGCGGCACGGTCTCGTTTTGTGATGCGGGAGGTTAGACAATGGCACTCAGGGTCTTTTCCTGATCTCATGGCATCTATACGCGGGGCGCAAATGTCATCTGGCCCTTCGCATATGAGAATATCACGTTCACCTTGGTTTATGCGCTCCACAATTTGGGTCATGTTCTGTGTGAAATCACGAGAGTAGCCTTCCCCGATATAGGTAAGAATGCAAAGCAAGTGGTGCGGTCTTAGGGTAATCATAGTTTTCTTCTTGAAATCCTTGTTCATATTAAACCAACCAATATCCAAAAATGAAAGTTTATTCGGATTTCGTGACATTAATCTTTAAGTTCGGCCAGTTCCGGCACACGGGAGAATGCAATCTTCGTTCCGACATACCCGGCCATGGTTTTAGGCGGTGTTCCAAAACCGAGTGTATGGGCTCCAAAACGACTGTTTAGTGTTTCGATGGTGCCAGATAGTTGATCTCGGCGTTTTTGTATGTCTTGGGCAGAGCGCGTGAGCTTAGCGCGGTTTGGCGGATCAAAGTCAGAAACGGATTGTGTATCAGCACTGATCTCTCCAAAAGGCATTTCGAACAAGTCATAGGATAGCTCTGATTTTTCCTTGAGTCCGTGCAGGACAATTGACACCTTTTTGAGGCGGTGAGGGCGCCAGCGCAAGATCATTTCATCCCATAAATAATCTAGAGCCTTGAGAAAAGTGATGCTGTCCTGAGCAGGGTAAAGTGAAAGCTCTCTTCCCCATTTATATCCTTCAATATGGCGCACACCGAGGGTAAAACGGCTGGCGTAAAATTCTTTGCGCCTCAGCCTTTGGGCTGCCTTGATCGTAAGGCGTCGGCACATTTGATAAGCCATGTCCGGGCTGCGCATATCCGGATCAAGAACGCGGGAGTGTCCGACCATACAGGTTTGTGTGTCCAGATCAGGCAGGTCATAGCCATGAAGCTGATACCAGAAGCGCTCACCTTGCACGGAGCCCCATATTTTCCGTGCCTGTTTTGGTGCTATATCCCAGAATTGTTTGACGCTCCAGATGCCCGCACGGTTCAGGCGACGTTCCATATTCGGGCCTATTCCCGGAAGGTCTGAAAGTTCCAGTTCCAGAAGACGTCCAGGCAAGGACTGTTTCGGCAGTGCGACAAGTCCGTCTGGTTTATCAATATCTGTGGCAATTTTTGCAAGTAAGGAGTTGGGTGCCAGACCGATGGAACAATTGATGGTCTCGCCGACATTATCCCATATGCCTTGTTTTATACGCTGCGCTAGCTCTCTGGCTTTAGAGAGGGAGCGGTTGCCCGGTGTTAACCGCGAAGAGCATTCATCAATAGACCATATCTTGGTGAGGGGAGTGTGACGGACAATCTCTTGAATGATTTTATGGTGATATTCAACGTAGCGATCATGGCGTGCCAGAACACATTTAAGCTGAGGGCATAGTTTCTTGGCCTCAAAGATTTTGGTGCCTGTCTTAACGCCATATGCTTTTGCTTCATAAGAGGCTGCAATAGCGCAGGTAGAGTCTGTTGGCATCGGCACAACGGCGATAGGCTCTTTGCGCAAATCCGGATAATCTTGTTGCTCAACACTGGCAAAATAGCTGTTGAGGTCAAGAAATAGCCATTCAACCTGCTGCTCATTGCGGGTACTTTTGTTCGCTCTATGTTCCATATTTTCTCAATATATGAGAACATACAGGAACATTTCAAGTAAATTTTGATGCTCTCGCCGCCAGCGTCTAGCGTCTCGCAGTATCGCGCAGAGCGTCAAATATGATGCGTCCAACACCGAATAGTATCGAAAGCGCGAGGAAGAAAACAAAAGACATATATAATCTGCGCGGTTCAAGGGCTGTTTCAGGCAGAGTTGGCTCAACAATGCGCACCAGATATTTCTGCTGTTTCTGGCTTTGCAGGCGTGCGGCTTCTAGTGATTGTAAAGACGCTTCATAACGTTGTCTGGCAAAGCTTTGTTCGGCCACAAGGACTGTATATCGCTCAAGTAGTTCGGAAAGTTCGGCTCCATGCTCACTTGCGAGGCGTTCGTTTTGTCGTCTGATTTGCTGGCCGAGACTGTCGATCTTTGCCTTGATGCTGGTGATACGGGCACTGTCTTCTTGATAAAAGCGCCGGGCGGTGTCCAGTTCCGTTTGGGCGGTGGCCAGCTCACCCTCCATTCCTTGGATGACGGTCATGATGCCCGTAGATAAAACCGTAGGGTCAAAGTTTTCATGGAGGTTACGGAAGGTACGCAATTCTTCATTGCTCTTTTCTAAAGTTTGCTTTGCATCATCAACGGTTTCTTGAATAAAGCTGAGGCTGTCTTCTTGAATGCGGCGTGACAGGGTGTTCACAAAGCGCTCTGTTTGATCGATAACCTTATTGAGAATGCTATGTGCGTCTTCTGCCTCAAAACCACGCATATTAATTGTGAGGATATGGCCTTGTGGTTCCAAAGATATCGTCATACGGCTTTTGTAGTAGTCATATATATCTTCTGATGCTGCTGCGTCATTCAGGCGTGAGATAATATCGCCCTTAGGCGCTTGATAGGCGCTTATGAAATCCGTATTTTGTCGCAAATATTCACTCATGGATTGTGATTCAATATAGGCTTTGACAATCTGTGCGTCCTGAGCGCTTTCATTCGCGCCCAGCATATTGGAAAAGACAGCGTTTTGCGCAGCTGTCCCATCTGCTGCTGCGGCGGGTAAGGAAGGGGCAGGGGTTTGCACCGTGATTTTGGCTGTCGAGATATAGATGTCTTCGGCAACGATAAGGTAATAAGCTGTGATTATAAAGCTGGGCACAAGTACAAACAGAGCAAAGCTTTCTGCCAGAGACAGTCCTTTGGAGGAGGTCTTTTTTGGGGGCAATTTCAGCGGTGCGGGAGCTGGGCTTTCGCTCTTTTTCTCTGTTGTATCTTTCTTGGTTGGTGCCTTTGGCTGCTTGGTCTGGGTAGGCTTTTCATCAGATGCCTTTTGAGGCTTTGCTGATTTCTCTGCTTTATCGGCCTTTTTGTCTTTTGTGTTCTGCTCTTCTTTTGCCATTGTTTTTAAATCCGTAATTTATCCTGATCTGCAACTGATGGGTTGACTATATCCGTATTGCTATTGTCTTAAAACCTCTTTATAAAATGCTTATGATTTTCATCACAGGTGTTTCAGGATTTATCGGTTATTTTTTGGCGAAAAGGTTGCTTGCAGCGGGCGAGGCCGTTGCCGGCGTGGATAATCTGAACGACTATTACGACCCAGCTCTGAAGGCTGCACGGCTTAAAGAACTCTCGAATTTTAAGGGTTTTCGTTTCTTTGAGGCTGATATCGGTGATAAGGACGCCATGGCATCTGTTATGGCTCAGTGCCCCGAAGTCAGTGAGATTGTCCATTTAGCTGCGCAGGCCGGTGTTCGTTATTCCATTGATAACCCGATGGCATACGGACAGTCGAACCTGATGGGGCAGCTTGTGATGCTTGAGATTGCAAGAGATCTCCATAATAAGGGACAGTTGAAACATTTTATCTATGCGTCTTCATCCTCTGTTTATGGCGGCAACATCAAGCAGCCTTTCAGTATTGATGACGCAGTGATTGACCCTGTTTCTTTATATGCTGCGACTAAGCGTTCAGGTGAGCTGATGGTGCAAAGTTATGCGCATCTTTACGGGTTTCCATCAACCGGTTTACGTTTCTTTACAGTTTATGGCCCTTTTGGTCGTCCCGATATGGCCTATTATTCTTTTACTAAAGCTATTTTGGAGGGGCAACCAATTCGCGTGAATAATGCCGGCCGGATGAAGCGGGACTTCACCTATATCGACGATATTGTTGACGGTATTGTGGCGGTGCGTGATGCCGTTCCCGAGCAAGGGGGCGCACATTGCATAGCGGGGCAGGCTCACCGTGTTTTAAATCTTGGAAACAATCAGCCAACCAGCCTGATGCGATTCATAGAAATTATTGAGCAATCTTTGGGACAGGAAGCGCAAAAAGAGATGGTCGATCTTCCTGCGGGCGATGTCTTGGAAACCTATGCCGATATTGATGCGTCGCAAGAGGTTCTGGGGTATCAGCCAAAATGGACACTAGAAGAGGGCATCCCGCAATTTGTCGAGTGGTATAAGGGTTATTACAAAGATTTGTAAACTTCAATCGCCTCGACTACATCATCATAGTAACGAAGCTTGCCTTTATCGAGAATAACCGCACAGTCGCAAAACCGTTTAATAGTGCCCGGAGAGTGCGAGACAACGATAATATTTGCCGTTCTATCTTCGCTTTGGAAGCGTTCCTTCATGCGACGGCCAAGTTTTTCGTCTGTGGTGTTAAAACCTTCATCGACCAAGTAACAGTCAAAATCGATCATGGCCGAAAGCGCGAATGCCAGTCTTGCTCTCATCCCACTTGAATAGCTTGTGACCGGCATTTCCATGAATTTGCCAAGCTCTGTAAAGTCTTGAATAAAGGCGATAGCTTCGTCCTGATCGACATTATATAGCCTTGCGACAAAACGAACATTGTCGGATGCGGATAGGCTCGGCGTTAGGCAGGCCGCACCAATAGGCCATGACAGGCGTAGTCCTTGATGGTCGATACGCCCTTCATCAGGGAAGATTTGCCCGTGGATTAAATTAATCAATGTTGTCTTACCTGTGCCGTTTCGTCCTAAAATGCCAAGGTTCTTATCACGCGGCATAACAAAGGAAATATCATCAAGGACGGTGTGCCATTCCTTACCGACACGGTAACGTTTTGTGACGTTTTCCAGAACAATGCCTGGGGCGTAATCGGGCTTTATGAGGGATGTTTCAGCTGGCATGAGCGATGTCTCGTTCTTCGTCTTGGTGGGGGCTGTTATATTCGTTTTTGATTATACCGCATTGCTCAAAGCGCTCAATGCGGTCGAGGATAAGCTCTCGTCCAACGCTTGAGAAAAAGCCTCCATTTAGCAGGCAATATAGTGTCAGGCATTTCTTGAAATTTTTGTATAATTTTTGATTGGGTGGTGTCGGGTTCTGCCAGAAATCATCTAGTGTACCTTTGTGACATATCCCATCAATGTCATAAAGCGCATCCCCCATAACCTTGACAGGTTTGCCGCGGTCAAGAGCATTAAGTCCTGCGGTTGAGTTGACTGTAATGACACCTAGGCAAGGGCGTAAAAGTCCCTGGAGGCGACCGCCATCGATGAAGATAACGCGGTCTTGAATGCCGAATTTTTTTGATAGCTTACGGCAAGCCTTACCAATGTCATTCATGCCGTTATCAAGTGGGTGGTTCTTAATAACGATACAACTATCAGACGGTGCGTGAAGGGAGAAACTATGGAGTGTGTCCTCCATGAACTCTGTCATTGTGTTATAGCGTGAATGGTTTTGAATCTGTGAGTCCGTACAAAGCTGTAACAGGCATAAAAAGAAGCGTTTGCGCTCTTTGTAAAGGTTTCGCTGCGTTAAATATGCGGTTTTTTTTCTGTTTCCAAAGCTTAGCAAACGCTTGGTCCAGCTTAGGGCTTCTTGAAAAATTGGCCATATGCGATGATTTTGATAGTGCGCAAAGAAAGGCGCGCCTAAGAAAACGAAAGTATAATAAAAGAAGGCGCCGAAATATTGGCTGCTTTTAGATATCCCTTGTAAAGAGACAGGCAAGGGCAGCTCGTCTTCATGCTTTGCCAGCGGATGTTCTTGGTAGAATTCAGGATCTTTGGGAAGTCCTGATCTCGCATTGACGCCACGTGGTTCATAGGTGATGTAATCCGGTCTTACATATCCTTCTTCAAAGACATGAATATTGACGTTAAGCGGTTCCAAACATTCAATTGCCAGCGCGTGTAGAGGTCTGCAATCGCCATAGATCATAAGGTCTGTTACAGACTCGGTTTTTACTAAATGTGTCAGGTAATCTTGCCATGCGCTTAGTGGCTTGTTGAATGCCTGGCTGTTCCGGTCATGCCAGTCGAGCCAGTCTCCGGCGTTGAAATTTATGCGTGTTACACGGTGGCTGTTGGCTCTGAGTGCTTGCCCAAGATGCTTGAAGAAAGGCCCGATAGGGCCTTGCAGGAACAGAAAATGTCGCTCTTTACTATGCTTGCCTATGTCTATGGAAAGCGCAGATCGTCCCGTCATTTCAGGCGATAAGAGAGCAGGGTGTTTGTAATAACGCGCCATAGTCGTCCAATCTGTGTTAATATATAAGACGGTCTTGTGTTGGCCCTTCTTCTACTGCCGCTATTTGCGGCAAGAGCTTTTGCAGCTTCCAATGCTCCGGACGGTCTTTTCATTTTCCAGTCATAATATAGGGGATAGCGAATAAGGCTGGCAATGACCAAATCGGTTATATTGCGTTGTGCTGTCCTTCGCGGGATTTTACACATATCATGTGTTACCCCCCAGCCGGCGTAAAAAGGAGCGCCATAGCAATGGACATCCTTGCCGCGCAATAAGCCTTCAAATCCGACAAGTGAGGTCAGAGTATGAACCTCGTGACAGCGGTCAAAAATTGCGTGGATATTAGTGTGAGGCAGTATGAGGTCAATGCATTTATCGATAATAGCTGCGTTGACGTGCCCCGGGCGATTGCCTGCGACAACATCGGGATGTGGCTTATAGATGAGAAAGGCCTCTGGGTTGTTCTGGCGTACTTTCTCAATCAATTGAGCATTGGATTTGACTTCGCCGATACAGCCTAAGCGGATAGAGGCGTCTCTTGCGACTTGGCCGGGGATGAATATGATCTTTTTATCTTGCGGCAAAGAAAGGTTTTGGGCCTCTCTTTGATCGAGATTATATTTGCTTATCCGACTTTGTGTCATAAGTGTCATGAGTGTTTGGGCTTGTTCTTTCTCTCTCTCGGAGAAATCGCCTTGATTTAAAATATGCTCAAGGTCGCTTGGACGGTTTGGGTCATAGTAAATGCCTCTTTTATCAATGACGAGCGACCAGGGCGCGTCAAAGTTAGAACCAAGTCCGACAGAGCGTAAGAAACCATCTTCGATGCGCCACAAGGGGATGGCTTCAGTCTCGCATTGTTTGAGGAGCAGATCTGAAAGACGTGAAGCCCAAACAATAACAACACCGCCATCTTTTTTCGCGGATTGAACGGCACTGTGCTCAAAGTCATGAAGATGTATGCTGGATGAAACGGCTTTAAGGTAAGGCCATATATTGCGCAGAGTCCAGCGTCTAAATCCAGCGCAATGCAGTGGAGGGTTGCCGCTTTGTTGTGTGTCTGCCTCAGACATAGCGACTAAAATCAATCAATTGTGAACGGAACGGCTGCAGCGATAGTTGCCTTGTAAATGACATCAATAATTTCACGGGTCAGGCTGAGCTTATCAAGTGGAATTTTCGGGAGTACGATAATTTCATCCCCTGGCCTGATTTCAGTGTTCTCGCTGCGTAGGGTCTCTCCATTTGGACGCATGACGAGAATGTTGTCCTTATCACCAAAGGTCGTATACCCCCCAGCTTTGGCGATATAATCACGTAGGCGCAAGCCGGGCTGATGAACCAGTGCTTTCGGGTCTTGCACTTCGCCGTTTACAACAACCAGAGAACTTTTGGCTGGAATGATAACGCGGTCGCCATTTTCCAGCATGATGTTTTCCAGACCTTTCTCGGAATAGACAACGACACGGCCCTCTGGCTCGACCGTTCGCGCGCGTGCGATAAAGTTTTGCAGGGCGGCCATTTGTGCTTCTTTGTCAGAGGCGTCCTGTACGCTGCGTGTTGTCTGTGTGCTGAGTGCCTTCTTTTCCAGTCGGTCAATGGAATCAAGAAGTGCATCCTTTTGCTTTTTAGCGACTGACTGACGCATCAAATGGACGGCGTCAAGATCGGCAACCTGTGGGTCGACAGGTATATAGTCCAGGATATCAACGAGTTTTGTGCCAATAGGGACGACCATTTCGCGCTGTCCCTTATGTTGACCGTCAATTTCAAGTGTAAGTGAATCGCCGATTGTTCCGCGCTGAAAGCTGACACGGTCTCCGTCACGGATGGCACTTGTACGGAAATCTTGTAAATTCAGATAGTTCAAATAGGGTGCGCCATCACGTACACCCTCGATCGCTACATGGGTCACATCAGGATAGGGCGCAGCAAGATCCATAAGGTCTTGGCCGAGATGTACGCGTCCTTTCAGCTCGTAACGATACGCACTTTTGACTTCACCCACAGCGGCAATAGATGTCAGTTGAGGCTTGACGAGAATTGTATCGCCTTCTTGTAGTTGAAGATCCGGAAGGTCGCCATTTTTCAAGAAGTCATAAAGATCAATTTCAGCGACGACACGGTCATCGCGCTTAACCTGTATTGTGCGGTAGCTTCCTCGTTGAGGGTCGACACCACCCGCGCGGTCGAGATAATGTAGGATTGTATCACTTGCGATACCGCTATACCGTCCGGGGCCTTTGACGCTGCCCGTAACAAAAACGGATAAAGGTTGTGTGCCGTCAAGGAAAGTATAGACCTCGACACCGCTACGATATGTTTCCTCAATTGCGTCTTCGATATGTTGGTTAAGCTCGGATAGGGCCACGTTTTGAACGGAGACAGGGCCGACTTCGGGGATGAAGATGTTGCCTTGTGAATCAACGGGCAATGCCTCGTTAAACTGCACGGCGCCCCATAGCGCCAAATTAACAGTGTCTCCGATTTGAAGGCGGTAATCATCATTAAGCCCCGTGGAGCGGTCAGCCGAGAGTTGGCCATGGAAAAGCTGAGCACCATAGGGCTGTAGCTCGGTTTGTATTTGTTCGATATTTTTTGTTTGCGCTTCTATCGAAGTACTTGTGATCTGTGCGTCTGCCTGCTGCGGTATGAGGGCAAGGGATAATACGGATAATGTTGAAAGCAGGATGCGCATAATTAATTCTCACGGTCAAATAGGGTCAGGCGTAACCACGCTGTTTTCTCAGCGTTCAGGCAGGCCGTCTCGATAATGTTGTCAAAGTTCAAATAGCGTGTGCAATGTTTGCCGCTGGCTGAAAGATAGCGTTCTAAAACATCTTTTGCTTGTGGCGGTGTGTCTGTCTCGCTCAGGATAGATGTGGATGTGTGCTTGGATACGACGTTATGCGTTATAGGCATATGTGCACAAGATGTGCTTATCAAAAGAGCGAGGATAGCAATAAACTTTGAAATATGTTTCATCCTGTAATCATAAGCGCTTCGCTTTAAGCCTGTAAAGGGCTTCCAGCGCTTCGCGTGGGGATAGGTTATCAGGGTCAATCTCGCGCAGTGCGTTCAAAGCAGCTTCTTCTTCTGCGCTAAGGAGAGGTTCTTCCGGCTCACTCGGTGCGCTGAATAGGGGCAAGTTATTGGTGTTGTCGCCTGATTTGTTGTCTTCCAACGTTTTAAGGATTTGCTGTGCACGTTTTGTAACGGCTCTTGGCAGGCCGGCCAGCTTACCGACTTGAATACCGTAAGAGCGATCTGCTGCGCCTTTGCCAACCTTGTGGAGGAAAATAATATCGTCCTGCCACTCTTTGACCTGCATCGTGTAACAGGCCACCGCGCTGAGTTGTTCTTCCAGCACTGTGAGCTCATGGTAATGGGTTGCAAACAGAGTGCGGCAGCGGTTTGTGTTGTGAAGCTGTTCTGTGGTTGCCCATGCAATAGAAAGCCCGTCATAGGTTGCTGTGCCTCGGCCTATCTCATCCAGAATGACAAAAGAACGTTCGGTTGCCTGATTTAAAATCGCGGCCGTCTCGACCATCTCAACCATGAAGGTTGAGCGTCCCGAGGCGAGATCATCAGCCGCCCCAACTCGGCTGAACAGTTTATCTGTAATTCCAATCTCCGCCTTTGTCGCGGGCACATAAGAGCCCATTTGCGCCAGAATAACAATAAGCGCGTTTTGGCGCAGGAAGGTCGATTTTCCCGCCATATTCGGGCCAGTAAGAAGCCAAAGTCTTTGTGCGTCATTAAGGCTGAGGTCGTTTGCGATGAAGGGCTCGGCTCTGTCCTTGCGTAAGGCTTGCTCGACAACCGGGTGGCGGCCACCTTCGATTTCGAGAATAGCTGTGTCTGAAAGAGAGGGGCGGCTGTAATTTTGTTCTTCGGCCAGCTGTGCCAATGCACTGTATACATCGAGCTTGGCAAGGCTATCCGCTATGTTGTGGAGCTCGCTGGCTTTTGTCAGGACTTTGTCGGAGAGCGTTTTGAATATTGAAAGCTCGAGTGCGAGCGATTTCTCGCCAGCCTGCATGATATCACGTTCCAGCTCTGATAGTTGAGCCGTCGTGAAGCGCATGGAGTTTGCTAATGTCTGGCGGTGAATAAATGGATTATCTGTATCGCCCTCTTTAACCAAAAGAGTGTTTCCGTGTTTAGAATTTACATCAATAAAATAGCCTAAGACATTGTTATAGTTTATTTTTAGTGTCTGTACGCCTGTCTGTTTTATGTAGTCAGCTTGAAGCCCTGCAATTAGTTTGCGGGCGTTGTCTTTCATCTCGCGATATCGGTCAAGTGCAGCGTCATAGTTTTTCGCGATAAAACCACCTTCCCGGGCTAATGCGGGCGGGTCTTCGTCGATAGCACGGCTTAATTCTTCTTCTAAAGAACTGAGTTCGGATATGCGTGCCAGAGAGAGATGAATGGCCTCAAGTGTTTTTTGCTGTGTTTTGTTTTCCGTTTTGATCTGAGAAATGATTTGTGCGACCTGCCGTGCGCGTTTAAGCGTGACACATACATTAAGGAGGTCGCGTGGCCCGCCACGTACAAGACTTAACCGTGATAGTGTACGTGCCAGATCGGGGGTTTCTTTCAAGATACTGACCAATGAGTTACGCAAGCCTTCTTGGCTGAGGAAAAGTGTGACATGATCCAGTCTTGTATTTATAGCCTGAAGGTCGCGTAAAGGGCTTGCGAGCCAATCACTGAGCAAGCGTCCACCTGCTGCTGTGGCTGTACGATCAATAGCATGAAGCAAGCTTCCTTTTTTCTCACCGTTTTGTGTGCGGGCCAGCTCGAGAGAGCGCCGTGTGGCGGCATCTATTTCGAGATAGCTGCCTCTTGCGATTGCGCTAAGCGTTTTCATAACGGGTAGGCCGCCGACTTGTGTGCGCTTCACATAGGCGATCAGAGCCCCAGCCGCTGTAATCTGTTGTGCCGATAGTTCGCCAAATCCGTCCAGTGTTTTAACCTCATAAAGGTCGAGCAGTGTTTTTTTCGTTGAATGCGCGTCAAAGCGTGGGTCAGGCTCTATGCTCAGTAAGGCTTCGTAAGGCGTTAAAATCTCTGAGAGCTCATCATAAGCAGATTGTGAAACTAGAACTTCACCGGGGCTAAGCCTGGCAAGAGCCGCAGAGAGTTGTTCAGTTGAAATATGCTCGACAAAAAAATCACCGGCTGAAAATTCCAGACAGGCGAGGGCGACATTGCCGCGAGACAAAGCGATACTGACGAGATAGTTTGCGGACTTCCCGCTTAGCAGATTGTCTTCATTCAATGTTCCAGGCGTTACGATGCGCACGACATCGCGTTTAACCAAGGCCTTATAGCCACCGCGCTTTTTCGCTTCTTCAGGAGTTTCAACCTGTTCGCATATGGCAACTTTGTGCCCTGCTTTGACAAGTTTTGCGAGATAGCTCTCATGAGAATGCCACGGCACACCGCACATCGGAATATCCGTGCCGTCTGTTTTACCGCGTTTGGTCAAGGTAATGTCTAAAACTTCGCTGGCGATGACGGCATCATCAAAGAACAGCTCATAAAAATCACCCATACGGTAGAATAACAGGCAATCTGGATGGCGTTCTTTGACCTCCAGAAATTGCATCATCATCGGCGTGTGTTTCGGAGCCGTTTTATCTTTCTTTGATGTTTGTCCCATAGGCTTGAGATAAGCACGGTTTATAAGGGATAGACAAGAACAGGCTTGCTTTTATCGACAGAAATCAAGGGATATCTGATACGACTGTTAATATTGCAAAACAGCGTGTTGAGGAATTGGCATTTTAGATGCTGCGCCAAGTTCTAAAAGCTCGATCATATAAAGTGCTGCAATCGGCACAGCGCCTGTTTTTTCGACAAGCTGGATGCTGGCCTGCATTGTCCCGCCTGTAGCCAGAAGGTCATCGACAAGAAGGACGCGTTGACCGCTTTTGAGAAGGCCTTGTTGTAGCTCAAGTCTATCTGTCCCGTATTCCTTCTCATAGTCAAGGCCAATGACTTTCCCGGGCAGTTTTCCGGGTTTACGGATCAGGCCAAAAGGAAGGTTCATTTTCGCGGCCAGAGACGGGGCGAATAAAAAACCGCGCGATTCAATGCCGAGAATAATGTCAGGTTTATACTCTGCGGCCTTCTGGCTTAGCTGATTTATCGCTTCAGAAAACGCTTCAGGATATTGGAGCAATGGATTGATGTCGTAAAATAAAATGCCCGGCTTTGGAAAGTCAGGAAACTCGGCGATATAATCTTTTAAGTTCATAGAGAAGCCCTGTTCAGCCT
This sequence comes from uncultured Alphaproteobacteria bacterium, assembly GCA_964010795.1. Taxonomy (GTDB): domain Bacteria; phylum Pseudomonadota; class Alphaproteobacteria; order Micavibrionales; family UBA9664; genus CAXGMH01. The sequence goes on along the minus strand of CAXGMH010000009.1, from coordinate 12,492 downwards.
AGCTGTTGGTACCAGTCGAGCCGAAACCACCCGCGCCACGTGATGTTTCTTCCAAGTCCTCTACGATTTCCCAGTCGATATTTTCATGGCGGGCGATAACCATCTGTGCGATACGCATTCCGCGCTCTATGGTGAAAGGCTCTTGGCCGAGATTTGCCAGAATGACTTTGATCTCTCCGCGGTAATCCGCATCAACCGTTCCCGGTGAGTTCAAAACAGTAACGCCGTGTTTAAGGGCGAGACCGGAACGTGGACGGATTTGAGCTTCGTAGCCGGCCGGCAAAGCGATGGAAAGCCCTGTTGGGATAAGCGCACGCTGAGAAGGCTCTAAAACAAAAGATTCTTCCAATGCGGCGGATAAATCCATACCTGCGGATTGCTCGGTCGCATAGGTCGGAAGTTTCAGGCCAACGGCATTGTCTAATGGCTTAAGGGCAACTTTAATCTGCGTCATAAGGGGTGTCTCACTGTCTTTATTTGTATAAGCAGACATATAATCACAGGCTGGCGGGTAGGACAACTGCTTTTTAGACGGCTTTAAGCGCTGGTTTTTTCTCACCGAAAAAATGGACGATTTCATCAGCGAGCATATCTGCGATTTTCGTCTTAGGCATATCGTCCCAGCTTTTCATGTCCTGTGCAGTGATAACACTGACACTGTTTGTGCTACTGTCAAAGGCAGGATTTTCTTGCGAGATTTCATTGACGACGATCCAGTCGCACCCCTTCTTAACACGCTTTGATTTTGCATTCTCAATTGCGTTTTCGGTCTCCGCGGCGAAGCCGATAACAAGGGAAGGGCGGGCGCTGTGTTTGCAGATTTGCGCTAGAATATCAGGATTTTGCGACAAGCTAAGTGATAAGCTGTCTTGTCCTTCCTGCTTTTTCATCTTTTGGCCTTTTTCACCATCAACCCGCCAATCAGCGACGGCAGCGCTGCATACGGCTATATCGCAGGGGAGGGCTTTCAGACATTCTTGGTGCATTTGTTCGGCGGTGTCGACGCAGACAAAGTTTATGCCCTTTGGTTGTGACAGATGTGTAGGACCGGAAATAAGCGTGACATCTGCGCCTGCGTTGCGCAAAGCCTCGGCAACCGCATAGCCTTGCTTGCCTGAGGAGCGGTTGGCGATATAACGTACAGGGTCAATCGGTTCATAGGTTGGGCCGGCCGTAACCAGAGCCGTTTTACCTGCGAGTGGCTTACCTTTTTCAAAATGTGCTGTGATGATATCAACAAGTGTTTCAGGCTCTGGCATCCGGCCTTGTCCTGTCTCACCGCAGGCCATGTCGCCTGTTTCCGGCATGATGATATCAATGCCGTGCTCTTGTAATTTTTGTATATTATCCTGAGTTGCAGGGTTACTCCACATATAGCCATTCATGGCAGGCGCCATAATAATCGGTTTGTCACTGGCAAGAAGGCAGGTGCTCGCAAGGTCATTGGCCATGCCATTGGCAATTCTTGCGATAAAGTTAGCGCTGGCTGGGGCGACTACAATCAAGTCAGCCGATCGCGAGAGCTCGATATGACCCATCTCATGCTCGTCAGTCAAAGACCATAAATCATCAAAGACTTTGTTTTCCGAGAGGGATTGCAGCGTCAAAGGTGTAACGAACTGTGAGCCGCCTTTGGTCAGAAGGCAAGTTATCTTCGCGTTTTCTTTGCGCAAGAGCCGAATAAGTGCAGGCGTTTTATAAGCGGCAATGCCGCCGGTAATAACCAGTAAAATGGATTTATGAGCAAGGGCGGACATGGCTGTTACTTTGTCTGGCCTGCCGCTGGTTCAAGGTCGTTCAGGAATTGAATAAACTCGGCATCATCGAAGCTTGCTGTGTCTTCAACGCTTACGTTTGTATCTGAGGGCGTTTGAATTCCCATCGAGCTGTCGACAAAGTTATTGCTTTCCTCAAGAGCGCGTTGCGCTTCTTCCAGAGCGAGGTTAGCTCTTACATAAGAGCGCTGCAATATACTTCTGAGATCATCCTGACTGGAAACTGAGCCGCCGGCAGCAGGCTCTATATTTGCTATGCTATCATAGCTATTGCCTTGTGATTGAAAGAGTGGATATGCCAAACCAACTGCACCAAGTGCAATGACAACCACCATCGTAAACTTGATAAAATTATTCATTCTTTCCTCTTGTAAGTCCCACAGTTACTGGCCTTTTCGACCTATTATACGTTTTGTATATATGTAATGTAACGTCTCTTGAATGAAAATGCAAGATTACGCGGATTTTGGCTTTTGACCTGTATGAATTGCAACAACGCCAAAGCTCATATTCTTAAACCATGCATTATTAAATCCTGCCTGTTTGATGCGGTCGCGCAGATTTTCCTGATTAGGATGTTTGCGGATGCTTTCGACGAGATATTTATAGCTTTCTTTATCTTGCGCGATCAGCTGCCCCATATGCGGTATCAAATGCTGAGAGTAGAGGTCGTAGCCCTTTGATAAAAGTGGGTTCTTGACCTGGGAGAATTCCAGGCACCAGAAACGGCCGCCGGGTTTTAGAACACGACAAGCCTCACGCAGGGCGTCGTCAATATGGGTGACATTGCGAAGGCCAAAGGCGATTGTATAGATATCAAAGCTATTGTCGGGAAAGGGAAGCTTCTCGGCATTAGCAGTGACAAAATCAAGGCCGCTTGTAATGCCGCGGTCAATAGCTCGGTCTTGGCCGACCTCCAGCATGGATGCGTTAATGTCGCTCACTGTGATCGGGCTTTTACCTTGTGTGCGCGCATGAAGGCGAAAGGCGATGTCGCCTGTGCCTCCGGCAACATCAAGACAGGCTTGACCTGGACGGGGCGCGATCTCTTCGATGAATTTATCTTTCCAGATGCGGTGAATGCCAAGTGACATTGCGTCGTTCATTACGTCATATTTTGAAGCAACAGAATCAAAAACACCTAAAACTTTGCGCGTTTTCTCATCAGGCGCTACAGATTCAGTGCCAAACCATTGGCTTTCGGGATTGCTGTTATTCATGGCGAAGATATGAGCATAACACAGTGCCTTGCGCAAGATTTTCCTTTAACCTGTGACAGGATATAGGCTAGAACAAATCTTATGAAACTTCTAAAAGCACTCGCTACTGTTGCAGGGATTACAGGATTAAGCCGTATTGCGGGTTTTGCACGTGATATTTTGATGGCGGCTATTCTAGGCGCAGGGGCGGTTACAGATGCTTTTCTTGTGGCGCTGAAGCTGCCGAATTTGTTTCGCCGGATTACTGCTGAAGGGGCTTTGAGTGTCTCTTTTGTGCCGACTTACAGCGAAAAGATTGAAAAGCAGGGCGAGGCGGAAGCACAATCTTACGCAAACAAAGTCGCAGCACTTTTGATAGGGCTTCTATTGCCGCTTAGTGTGTTCATAATGTGGGGGATGCCGTTTATTATCCCCCTTATTGCGCCGGGGTTTAGTGGAGAAGACAATGTATATCGATTTGCGCTGGCGGTAGACTTTTCACGCATCACGTTCCCCTATTTATTGCTGATGTCGCTTACCGCTCTTTTGGGAGGAATGCTTCATGCGCATAAGCGCTTTGCACCCTTTGCTTTTGCGCCTGTTCTGTTTAATCTATGTTTGATTGTCGCTCTGCTTCTTTTCGCGGCTCAGCCTCATATTACCGAGACGGCAGCGCATATTCTCGTTTGGGCGGTTACGCTTTCGGGTGTTTTGCAGTTATTGTGGCTGTATTTATGCGCCAAACGCACAGGTTTAAATCTTCTCCCGGATTTTAGCTGGCCGATTTTAAATGCAGACCTGCGCAAGCTTTTGGCATTGATGGGGCCAGCGGCAATTGGTGCGGGTGTTATACAGATCAATATATTCATTGATATCGTTTTGGCGTCGCTTTTGCCTTCAGGCGCGATCTCGGGACTTTATTACGCGGATCGTCTTAATCAGCTTCCGCTTGGTATTATCGGCATTGCCATTGGAACTGCGCTTTTGCCGCTCTTGTCGCAAAGCATTGCAAAAGCCGAGGGCGAGGAAACCAAAAAACTCAGCGATCAGGCACTAACCTATGGTTTTTTGTTAGCGGCTCCTGCCGCCACGGCCTTCTTGATGGTCGCTGAAGATATCATTCGTGGATTGTTCGAGCGCGGTGCCTTCTCGGTTGAGGACACAGTTATGACGGCGCAAATCTTACGAAGCTATGCGGTAGGTTTGCCGGCTTATATTTTGATTAAGGTTTTTTCTACGATCTTCTTTGCTAATCAAAACACCGCTACGCCCGTTAAAATATCAGTGGTCGCAACGCTTGTTAATATTGTGCTCAGTATTGTCCTGATCGGGCCTATGGGGGTAAGCGGTATCGCGCTTGCAACATCGGTTGCCGCCTGGATACAGGTTGTGGCTTATATATGGCTTTTGAATAAAGGGGATGCGTATCGCATTGACCGTCAGGTCTGGAGCAAGCTGGCAAAGGTTCTGGGCGCGTGTTTGATTATGGCGGCTCTTATCGGCGGTGTGGATTTGCAGTGGCACATCGACAATTCATCTGACGTTGTTTTTATAGATGAGTTTAAGCTTTTGGGGCTGGTTTTAGTCGGGGTGCTGGGTTATAGTTTGGCGATAATCCGTGTTGGATTATTTTCTTTTTCTGATTTGAAAAAATTAAGTAGAAAACAATCTGTTGAAAAAAAATAGAATAGGACAGCCATGGCAAAGCGAATTTTATCCTGTATGCAACCTACCAATCAATTGCACTTGGGTAACTATCTGGGCGCGTTGAAGAATTGGGTGCGCTTGCAAGATGAAGCCAATGAGCTGTGCCTGTACGGGATTGTCGACCTGCACGCAATCACTGTCAGCTATGACAGCACCGCGCTTGCGGATGCAACCCGAGAGATCGCAGCTGCGTATATAGCATCGGGCATTGACCTGAAGAAATCGACGTTGTTCGTGCAGTCAGCTGTGACAGAGCACACACATCTGAACTGGCTCTTTGCTACTATGACACAAATGGGTAAGCTGAACCGTATGACGCAATTCAAGGACAAAGCCGGCAAGAACGCTGAGAAGGCAAGCTTGGGGCTTTATTCCTATCCTGTTTTAATGGCGGCGGATATTTTGATCTATAATGCAACTCATGTCCCGGTAGGGGAAGATCAGAAACAGCACCTAGAGCTGGCACGTGAGATTGCGTCGACCTTTAACCATCGTTACAATACGGATTTCTTTGTTCAGCCCGAAACTATCTCGCCGGGACTGGCTGCACGTGTTATGTCGTTCCGTGACGGAACACAGAAAATGAGTAAATCCGCAGAATCCGATATGTCGCGCATCAACCTCACGGATACGCCTGAGTTGATTGAAAAGAAAATCAAAAAGGCGAAAACCGATCCACAGCCTTTGCCTGAAACTATCGACGGTCTGGAAGGGCGCGCAGAAGCGGCGAATTTGATTTCTATATATGCAGCGCTAAGCGATAAAAGTCAGGATGACGTCCTTGCTGAATTTGCCGGCAAGGCGTTTTCCGAGTTCAAACCTGTGCTCACGGAACTGGCCGTGGCAAAGCTGGCACCATTAACACAAGAAATGCGACGCTTACTTGCGGATAAGGGAGAGATTGACCGCATTTTGAGCGAAGGGTCAGCCAAAGCAAGTGAAGTGGCCGCGGCAAATATTGTAAAAATAGAAGATATTATGGGCTTTTGGAAGCCTGGCCATTAAAATATAGAGAGGCGTTATGAGACTAATTTTATCCTTTTTGTTTGTACTGCTTTCCATTCCTGTGGCGCAGGCTGAGACATATCGCTGGATTGATCCTGATTTTGGAATCGAGATGAGCTTTCCTGATAATTGGATGCGCCAACATACTTCCGGCACGAAGAACCGTCTTCATATCATGGAAGAAACAGGCGCGGATTACGCACAGTGCAAGGTGAGCGCTGAGCGTGACGGACGGTTTGAGATTTATCCGGCTGATTATTTCGACGATATCGTAAAACGTGAACTGGACGGTCAGTTCTGGACGGATTATCTGGTGAATCGTAAAAATCCTAAGATTAATTACCTCGCAGAAGAAGGGGGCTTAGGGCGTGGCTATGCAACATATATCGACTTTACCTATCAAGAAGATATCAAGGAGCGCCCTTTACCTATGCGCGGCCTTGCTTATGCGACAATTTATCATGATATGCGCGTAGTCGTTGAATGTGTCTCTGTTGCCAACCGTTTCGAGAAATGGCAGCCGATCTTCGCAGGTGTTGTGAAAACCGTTGATTTCGATCCAAAATTTCACCCGCATATCTATGGCGATTACCGCAATGTGTTTCGTGACTATCCCGTCTATATTCCTCAAAATGGAGATATGGGGGTTGGCGGCTATTAATGCATAGCGGAGCCATATAAGAGATGTCAATTTACCTTCCAATTGCAGAGATGAGCGTTCAGGCAGAGATCCTGATGCTGCTTGCTTTGTTGGTTGGATTTTTATCGGGTATTTTTGGTGTTGGCGGTGGTTTTATTATGACCCCGTTCTTGCTGTTTTTGGGACTTCCTGCCTCGGTGGTTGTCGGGACACAGGCCAATCAGCTGGTTGCGGCCAGTGTAACAGGGGTTCTTGGCCATTGGCGAAAAGGTAATGTTGACGTTCAGATCGGCGGGCTGATGCTGGCCGGTTCTATTTTCGGATCTTTGATTGGTGTCTTTTTATTCTCGCTTCTTAAATATATCGGTCAAATCGACCTTGTTATTTCGCTTGCTTATGTTGTTATGCTGGGCATTATCGGAATGATGATGATGGTTGAATCCTTGCGCTCGGCGTTTTTCAAAGGGCGTTCGGATAAACAAGGCGGCGCAAAAAAGCGCAGTCGTTTTGATCGCTGGATAGCAGCATTGCCTTATAAGAAGCGCTTTAGAAAATCCAAGATTTATACTTCTATATTTGTACCGGCAGGTATTGGTTTCTTAGGCGGGCTACTCGTTTCCATCATGGGTGTGGGGGGTGGCTTTATTCTTGTTCCTGCTATGATCTATATTCTTGGAATGTCACCCTTGCTCGTCGCGGGTACATCGTTGTTCCAGATTATCTTCACCACAGCTTTTACGACTATTTTGCACGCTGCCGCCAACCAAGCTGTTGATTTGGTTCTGGCCTTTATCTTGATTATCGGTGCGGTAATCGGGGCACAGTTCGGTGTACGTGCCGCACGTCATATCAAAGGAGTGTATGCGCGCATGGCGCTTTCATTCATGTTGTTGCTAGTGGCGACACGTCTTGGCATTGATTTGGTGTTGCCGCCGGAACAGATTTACTCTCTTGCTGTACGTAGGGAGGGCTAGATAGGATATGCTTTTTTATCGAGGTTGGGCTTTATTGTTTGCATTTGTTTTTGTGCTGCTTTCTTTTCCGCTTTTGGCACAAGAGCAAAACGACTTTGAAATTGATTTATCGCGGGATGTGATCGAAATCTCAACCGGGTTTACCGGTGATCGTGTGACTGTTTTTGGAACTAAGCTTCCTCAAGCGGATGTAATACTGATTATTGAGGGGCCTTCACGTGATGTCGTAATACGGCGTAAATCACAAGTGCTTGGATTTTGGATGAATACAAAATCTGTACGATTTGAAGATGTTCCTGCCTTTTATGATTTTGCCGCGGATACGCAAGTTCTGGAAAAGCTTGACGGTGATTTGATCCAAAGTACCCGTATAGGGCTTGATTATCTAAATCTAAGTGGTACGGATGAGGATATGGATGCTGCGTCTTTGTCACGTTTTCAGGGGGCTCTTGTTCAGAATAAACAGATACAGGAACTGTTCCCGCTAGGGCCGAAAAAGATTGACTATCTCAGTCCACGCCTATTCAGGGTTGATTTCACATTTCCGTCCAATATTCCACGAGGCAGTTACCGCTTGCGAGCTCTACAGATGGAAAACGGCTCGATAACGGCTCAGCGCAACCGTATCTTGACGGTTCAACAACAAGGACTGTCCGCAAAGGTGAATTATTATGCGGCCAATAGACCGTTCTTATACGGTGCTTTTGGTGTTCTAATGGCAGTCTTTATCGGCTGGGGGGCAACGCAAGTGTTGCGTCGGGACTAAGTGTTATTAAAGGAAGAAACAGGAGGATCATATGAGTGAAGATGATCGCAATAACGAAGGCAAACAAGGGCAGGGACGCAGAGCTCGGGCACTCGATGGGCGTACTTATCTGGTGGTCTACGAGGATGGCGAGAATTTTGAGAAAGCACTGAATTATGCCCTGAAGCTGGTACGCTATCACAAAGGGTATTTGGCGCTTGCATATCTTTATAAGCCGAGTAGCGGCGGTGCTGTGACATGGGGCAATGTCGAGGACATTATGAAGCGAGAGGCTCGTGAAGAGGCGGAGAAGGCTTTGTGGAAAATTGCCCGTCAAATTCAGGAAAAGCACGACATTATGCCCTGTCTCTTTATAGAAGAGGGCAGCGCGACAGAGGCCTTGCCTAAGATTGCAAGAAAAGAAAACAGCGTGGATGCCTTAATTTTATCCAGCCAGAGTTCTCAGGATGGACTTCAGGCCGCTTTGCATTACTTTACCTCAAAAGGAGCAGGGAAGCTGAATGTACCCATGATTATGGTGCCAGCACATCTTCCTTTCGAAGATATACAAAAACTATAGAGGATACCGAGAATAACTATGTTTATCCAAACAGAAGACACACCCAATCCATCAACGATCAAATTTTTGCCGGGCCAGCCTGTAACAGGCGGCGCACCAGTGGATGTTCCGACAATGGAGGATGCTGATAAACATTCTCCTTTGGCGAAGACATTATTTGATATCAGCGGTGTTTCCTCTGTGTTTCTGGGCAATGACTTTGTCTCCGTGACAAAGGCGGAAGGCAAGGAGTGGTCGGTTCTTAAGCCTCGTATTCTTGCGGGGATTATGGATCATTATATGGCTGGTTTACCTGTTCTGAATGAAGACAGCGCAAGTGATTCCAATGCGTCCGATGCATCCCGTTATGAGGGGTTGGACGAGATTTCTTTGCAGATCAAAGAGATACTTGATGAGCGCGTTCGTCCGGCCGTTGCAATGGATGGTGGAGATATCGTCTTTGATCGCTTTGAGGGCGGCATAGTCTATCTCGAGATGCGTGGTGCTTGTTCTGGCTGCCCAAGCTCAACAGCGACTCTTAAAATGGGCATAGAAAATATGCTTAAACACTTTATTCCGGAAGTGGTTGAAGTCCAACCTGTGGAAGCGTAAATAAGCGCCCGAACCAATACCATTGGGCCTTTGTCTGGCCTTTGATGTTTTCAAAATAAGTACAGTTTAAGCGAATGCGTTCGCCTTGGAGGGGTGTGTTTAATTTGATTTGCACACGTGTGTCAGTGATAAAGATAAGATCGACCCTGCCGCGGTCACTCAGAAAGCATTGGAGTTGCTCTGGGAATAGGTCTTGCTTATCCACGGAAAAGCCAAAGACAGGCTGTGTCGTATAAAGACGTAAATCCGTGGGCGTTACATCGGAAACTGGCAGAGCTTTTAGGCTCAAAATCATTCTCAGTCGGTCAATATTGGCGTAGCCTTCAGTCATTGCAAATCTTGGCAATGCGAAGCGTTGCTTATCGAAGCTTTGATTTTGTGGCTCTATTGATACGGGTTGAGAGTTGAGAGCAAAAGCTAGCTCAAAACCGCTGTTTTGTACGACGTGTTTATAAGTTTTTGATAATTCGCCGAAAGGATAGGTGAAGAATTGCGCATCATGGCCGGTCAGGTCTTTGAAATCTGATTTTGCATGATTAATTGCGTGCCGTATTTTTTGTTCTTCCAGGTCTTCGATGCGCTCATATTCATGTGTATGTAGGCCCAGTGTTGCCAGCGGGTTTTTGTTCAGCTTTCTCAACATATTGGGTGTGATGAACGGGCCGTGTTTTCGTTTTAACGTGCTTGGGGCGAAGTTGAATAGATATGGAAGTTGGGCTTTCTCTAGTATCGGCAGCGCTTTCTCAAAGGCCGAGCGGTAACCACCGTCAAAGCTAATGAGTACACTGTGTTCCGGTAGCAGCTTCTGGCCTTCTATGTGTGCGATAAGGTCGTTTGGCGAGATAACGTGGCTGTCGCTTTTTAGCAGTTCTTCAATATGAGCTTGGAATTGTTCAAGGCGGATATTTGTTTCGGGGTAGCGATCTTCATCTATGCGCTGATAGCTTAGTATCTTAATGGTGCTTGCATTTTCATCTGCGCTAACAGTTGTGGTAACTGTCACGATTATCGCGATAAAAAGTATTAAGGCCAGATGTGAAGCGCGTAGGATCATATATCTTTACATGAAGGAAAAATCAGAGTAATTCAAGGTTTATATGTCTTTTAACCATGACCAGAACATCCTTGTATTGGACTGCGCCTTGAGCGGTTTTTCTGTTGCGGCCTCACGAGCGGGGGCTGGGCAGGACGGGTATGGGCTTATAACGCAAAGAGAGCAGGCGAGCCTGATCGTTCCAGCTATAATGTCTGTTTTTGAGCGTCTTGAGCTTGATCCGAAGGCATTGGATGCCGTTTTCGTGACATCAGGGCCGGGGAGTTTTACCGGCTTGCGAGTAGGGGCTGCGACAGCACAAGGCTACGCTCTTGCAGCTGACTGCCCTGTTTACAGTCTATCATCCTTACAGCTTTTGGCTTATGCCGCGACTAAAGTCGAACCTGATTTTAATGTCTATGCGGCCTGCATAAAAAGTAAAAGTGATGACTTATATTTTCAAATTTTTGACAGTTATTATCAGCCAATAGATAAGCCGAGCTTGATTGGTTTTGATAGGCTATACGAACGCATGAACGGGCAGAGCCGTGTTTGTTTTGTTGGTAATGTCGATAAAGAAATGATGCAACCTTTGTTATCTACTGTAGAAGAAACCATTTTTTTGTTAACTGATATAGTTAATGAAGCATCATTACTCGGTTTTGCTTCTGAAATAATAAAAAACAGTCTTGAAAAAGACTTTGATCGTCTTACTTACCTCAGAGAAGCTGATATCTCTGTAGGAAAAAAAGCCGTAAGAAAACTAAAATAATAATTTGACGAAATATCATGCTTACTGTAAGAAAAACGGGCTTTCCGAAGCATGGGGAAGTAACTGAAAAACAATAATAATAAAAATAGAAAAGGAAATAACATGAGCAATCAGGAAAAAACTTCACAAACAGAGCTTTTAAACCTGACAACCGAGATTGTGTCCGCTCATCTATCAAATAACACCGTTGAAAGCAACGATATTCCCGAGCTGATCGAGAAAATATACAAAACGCTTTCTTCTATACAAAGTGACGCTCCATTAAGCCTGATAGACAGACCGCAGCCAGCTGTACCAATTAAGCGTTCTATAACGCCTGATTATATTATCTGTCTGGAAGACGGCAAGAAACTGAAAATGTTAAAGCGTCACTTGAAGACGGCTTATAACATGACGCCCGAGCAATATCGAGAGCGTTGGAACTTGCCGGCGGATTATCCTATGGTTGCGCCAAATTACGCGAAAAAGCGTTCCAAGTTGGCTAAAGATATCGGACTTGGTAAGCGTGCCGGATAAGCTTCCAATGGTTTGACACTGAAATTTTTAAAACCCCTGATTATTCAGGGGTTTTTTATATCAGGCTTTGCTCTAGTCTATGGAATGCTAGGCAGCACCTTCGGTGTCGGAGAGCGCGAGAATAAGTTGTTCTGCTGAAGAGGTTTGACGGTCTTGTAATATCTGAAAGAACGGGAAAAAGCGGTCGCATTCTTCGCGGGCGATAGTGATGAGGTCTTCGACGTGTTCAAAGCCGGAAGCACCTGTAATCCCGCGGAAGAGGACTGCGTGACGGAAGAGCACCGCTTTTTCTTCGGCGAGGGTGAAATGTCCAAGCCATAATTGAGCGTTGATATCCAGTAATGCACGCGGCAATTGCTCCATGTGCTCAGGATCGAAGGCCAGTGGCAGTTTGGCTGTAAATTGAAGGGTGTTCAGCTCTTCTTCCCACATCAGCATCATAGCGTATTCCGCATAGCGTCCCGGGACTTTGATCCGAACGGCATCATCGCTTGCACGGTGACAATCCCACTGATGGGATGCGCAGGTTTCCTCAACAAAATCCAATGGGTGAGAGACCTCTTCAAATGGATCTATTTCGTCTAAAGCATATTGCATTGATATTTCCCTTTATCTGGTTGTGCTAGCATTCAATTTCATATGGATCAATCTTTTGCTGTCTGGACAGATAAAAATCCTGTGATAGTTTTAATATGTGCGATTCAATATTAAAGGGAGTACAGGATGATTATTGTAACAGGCGGTGCGGGCTTTATTGGTAGTAATCTGGTTCAAGGTCTTGAAGCCAAAGGGTATAGCGACATCGTCGTTTGTGACATTCTTGGTAAAGAAAACAAGTGGCGTAATTTAGCTAAGCGTGAACTGCGCGATGTTGTGCATCCGTCTCGTCTTATGGACTATCTTGAGCGCTATAAAGGAAAAATTGACGCAATATTCCATATTGGCGCTATATCCT
>CAXGMH010000008.1:0-48396 GCA_964010795.1 uncultured Alphaproteobacteria bacterium | reverse complement strand
ACCACTGGTGTACCTGTTGTTCCGCCAGGAGCATCGCAGGGTAGCTAAGTACGGAACAGATAACCGCTGAAAGCATCTAAGCGGGAAGCTGGCCTCAAAACAAGGACTCCCTATCAGAGCCGTTCTAGACTAGGACGTTGATAGGCTGGGTGTGGAAGCATGGTAACATGTGAAGCTAACCAGTACTAATTGCTCGATTGGCTTGTTTTTCATTGCACAGTGATAAAAGCACTGTCGATGTTAAATAAGATGAAACACACAGTTCGATACGCGTTTGAAATATCAGGCGCAAAATTGATAAAAAAATTAAGAGACGGGTGTTACCCTGTGATCTTTGACAAGAAGCACGGACATTGAATGAGCTGGTGGTTATAGCAAGTGGGCCCCACCCCATCCCATTCCGAACTGGAACGTGAAACCGCTTCGCGCCGATGGTACTTTGGCTTAAGCCACGGGAGAGTAGGTCGCTGCCAGCTCATTTAATGTCCCTGTTTCTTACATTCAAAACTATTTCGATCGTCTTTTTCTTTATATAAATACTTCTAGACTGTACATATACGCGCATAAGTAATGTGTCTCTATCTTTTGTCATCCCAGCCGACAACGATCTCATTCTCAACTATAATCCTCAGATTATATCTATTGCCGCTTTGGTGGCCGTATTTATATGTATATTTAGTTTTTGTTTTATAGACTTTTTCATCTATGTCATCAGGTAGACCAAGGGAGTCTTTGAGTTGTTCTAGTGTTTGATTAATCCAAAATTGCCGGCTCATAATCTTTTCAACAATCCATGGATCTTTGTATTTATCCAGAAGCCACGCTTTCCGTTTCTTCTTTGCTGATATGTCCATGTAATAGAAAATGCCAGGAATTAAAATAAGGATCGCAAAGAATGTATATGCACCTAGAAATTTAAACACCTCATATGTAAGCCATATGGGAAGTCCTATCATAATAAGCAGGGCGAGGGCGTTCGTTTCTTTTTTGGTCATGTTTAAGAGTATAATAATGAACGAGGGCTATCAATTGTTATTTTATTCCAACCCGCATGAGTAAGTTGCGGTTTTTTGTTGACATATTGCGGGGCCTCCTGTAATTCAATTGGAACAAAAGAGGTTTATATGAAAAAAATTCCTGTCATTATTTCCATTTATGATTATTCAAACAAAGACGTTGACGCTCCTATGATTGCCGATGTCACTAAGGCATTCAGACTTGCCTGTGACAGACAAGTGATTTTAGTGCACACAGAGCCAGGTGAAGATAACAAGGGTAAGGCGTATAAGGCTTATTATTTTATGACCTTTGCAGATGTTGAGAACCACAAGCAGCCTTACATTATTAATGAGGATGTACGGAAAGTATCAGATGATATGGGAGTGGTTATGCATCTTTTGCGGCAAAAAAGCCCAAGCGAGGCTATTAATGCTCCTAAATCAGAATACAGGACACATTTTTACAGTTGCGGAACGCTTTATTTGCGTTGTAGTGATGAGAGTGCCGAGGAGGCAGAGCGTATTTTGAAGAAAGCAGGTCTGTCGACACCGCGCAGGTTACCTGTTTTATCAGTTAAATGCTCGTAAGTGCTATCAACTTGATATAGACGTATAATAGCGGTTTATGTATGTTTTCTCCTAAACAATAGGGCACAAGATATGCATTGGACATTCTATCTTTTATTTACGATCACCGGCACAACGCTATTTATGTTTTTTATCAAGCTTTCTGGCGGTAAGATCGGGCCGTTGACTGGGGCTACTATTATGCAGATTGCAGCCCTGGTTCTTGTTGCGGCGATTTATTTTATCAAGTTTGAGCCGGGCCAGAATGCCGGGCTAAGTTGGAATTCTCCGGGCGTAATTTATTCTGTTCTCGCGGGACTTGCGATCGGTGTCACCAATGCCTCAATCTTTTTCATGTATCATGCGGGTGCGCCGCTGGCACTTTCTAATCTTGTGATGCGCATCGGGCCGATTATTCTCTCTGGTATTTTAGGCTTTTTATATTTCAAAGAGCATATCAATAAACAGGAATTAATCGGGATGGCTTTGGCAATGATTGGTTTGATGATGATCTTCCAAAGTCGTATCGCTCAGGTCTCTTCCTAGCCCCCGAGCTTTCTCCCCTTTTCAAGCGGCCATAGCGCCTTATATCTCTTATCGAAAGATAATAAGAGAGAGGAAAGTATTATGATGGGTATGTTAGTAGACGGGCAATGGCAAGAAACAGACGGCTGGGCCGGCAAAGACGGTTCGTTTAAGCGTCAGACACAAAAGTTTAGAGACTGGATTACAGCGGATGGTGACAGTGGCCCTGATGGACAAAACGCTGTTAAGGCAGAGACTGGTCGTTTTTACCTATATATTTCTTATGCCTGCCCTTGGGCGCATCGTGCGCTGATTATGCGCTCACTTAAGGGCTTGGATAAGCATATTGGGCTGAGTGTCGTTCATCCGCATATGCTCGATCAGGGCTGGTCATTCGAAACAGGTTTTAGCGGTGCAAGTGGTGACGAGCTTTACGGCTTTTCACATTTGAAAGATTTGTATGTGAAGGCGGATCCGGAGTTTACCGGCCGTGTCACTGTGCCTGTCCTTTGGGATAAAAAAGAAGAGCGCATCATCAATAATGAGAGCGCTGATATTTTGCGCATTCTCAACACAGCATTCAACGAGATTACGGGCAATGATGAGGATTACTATCCGCCAGATTTGCGCGAAGAAATTGACGCAGTAAACGAACGTGTCTACCACGAGATTAATAACGGCGTTTACAAGGTCGGGTTTGCAACAAAACAAGAGGTTTATGACCGAGAGATTGTTAAGCTATTCCATGGACTGGACTGGTTGGAACACCGTCTTAGCGATGGTCGTCAATATCTGGTTGGTGACCGTCTGACAGAAGCGGATATACGGTTGTTTACTACGATCGTACGTTTTGATGCTGTTTACTTTATTCATTTCAAATGTTCTCAGGCCGCGATTTCCGATTATAGCTTTCTGCAAGATTATTTAGAGTGCCTATACCGCGTAAATGCTATCAAAGAGACAGTTCGCATGGATCATATCAAGGCGCATTACTATTATTCGCACAAACATCTTAATCCATATCGCATCGTCCCGCACGGCCCTGATTTGGCGTGGCTCAGCAAGGAGCACGCAAGTCAAGCTGCGTGATGATTGCCTCGCCTATACTTATAGGATATCTTTATTGCAAAGAGACAATAGAGGGTGTGGAATGACGCATGAAAGCTTGTTAGATAGACTTGGAGGCCCAGTAGCAATTGAGGCGGCGGTTTATCTTTTCTATGATAAAATTATGGCTGAGCCGCGTCTTGCTCCCCTTTTTGAGGGCATGAATGTAAAACGAATTCGCGATCATCAGATTGAATTCATGAAGACAGCTTTTGGGGAAGAGCGGACTCATAAGGGGCGCTCTCTGACTGATGCTCATAAGCGCTTGGTCAAGGATAAGGGGTTAAGTGACGAGCATTTCGACCTGGTTGCGCAAAAGCTGCAAGAGACCTTGAAAGAGCTGCACATTCCTGCAAATTTGGCAAATGAAGTCCTCGGCATCGTTGCGTCAACACGCGATGACGTATTAGGGCGTTAGTTTTTAGAAAGATTGAACGAAAATAGGTGGTTTTATGGTTTCGGCATTTTATATAGGCATTTTGGCCTTGATGTATCTTGGGCTTACGGTTTATGTCATTCGTGCAAGATTAAGCAACCGCATCGGCCTTGGAGATGGCGGCAACGCTATGCTAAACCGCCGTATTCGCATACACGCGCATTTCGCTGAGTTTGTCCCAATTCTTGTTTTGATGCTTGTGGTTTTGGAGCTGCAATCTGTGCCTGCTATCTGGCTGCATATTATGGGCTTTGCTATTGTGTTAAGCCGTGTATTTCATGCATGGGGTTTGGTTTTAAGTGATATGCTGACATGGCAGCGTCAGGCTAGCATGATGATGACCTTTTCATTACTTTTCCTCGGCGGTGCGGCAAATATCGTGCTTTATCTTATCTGATATAAGCGCTTGGCACTTTGCTCTCAATGCTTTGTTGCATATAGGGATGCTCATCCAGATATGCCATGAAGGCCGATCCAAAAGCGATCGTGTTTTCATGGCGTGGGGCAGTCTCAAGTGCTTGCCTGACGGTTATAAAGACATCACCCGCATGGTCGATACGGATCGGTGTCTGTGCTGGATCGCGGTCTGATCGTGGCAAGTGATAGGTGAAGACCTCGCCGATATCTGCTGCGATTTTGATGCTACAGCTTTTTAATTTCTTTTCGTGCTCGCTCACAAAAGGCGTAAATTTTTGTTCAACGTTTTTTATAAAACTGAGCGCTTGTCTGGTCTTCTCTCTTTGGGAGGCTTTATCGTCGAACGGGAAGCACACAGACAGGCCGTCACCTTCATATTTAACGGCGTAGCCACCGTGCTGGCGTGCAAGCGGATCCAAAAGATTGTGACGAAAGGCGCGACAAAAATCTTCAAAGCGGTTAAAGCCGATGGTATGTGCCCAATCTTTTGAATTGTTGATATCACAATAAACCAGCACGGCATTGGGCGCATAGGCATCTTTGATCCGTGCTGTATCGATATCTATTTTATCAAGTTCGTTGATGAGCGTTTGTGTCTCCGCCAGAGTATAAAATTCTTGCTCGAACGTGTCACGACTTGGTATTGGGGCATTGCGGTCAAAGATATGTTGAACCATCCATATTCTGTCGCGGCTGTCCCTGATCCGCATATGAATACAGTAATGTTGGTCAGGGAACATATAGCTCGGGCCGTCAATAGGGTCTTCAGAAAAGTAAGCGGCAGCGGCAATGCTGTTTTC
This sequence comes from uncultured Alphaproteobacteria bacterium, assembly GCA_964010795.1. Classification (GTDB taxonomy): domain Bacteria; phylum Pseudomonadota; class Alphaproteobacteria; order Micavibrionales; family UBA9664; genus CAXGMH01. Next base: position 43,546 of record CAXGMH010000008.1, on the reverse strand, counting down.
TGGCGAGAGCTCTCTGTATAATACGTGCCGGTCAACACGCATTAAGTCATCTTCGTGCTCTTCTCCGTGAACGGCCATGACGATCTTACCTGCGCCCGGCTTGCTTTGAGTATAAAGTCCGAGCCCGCGATATCCTTGATGTGATGACGATAGTTTTTGCCTCAGTCTCGCTAAGGTTATCTCGGTCTGTTCTATGATGTCTTGTTGATAAGACATGGCTCATCGCTCCTGTTCATAATCAGTAGTAATAAGGTCTTGGCGCTATGTCAATAAAAGGCTGGGCAGAGCGTTTCTTGACTATACATATTATTTGGTTTATTGCTTATAAAAATATCTTAAATATATGAGGAAACCAAAGTGTTAAAGAATAGTTTCGCTTCGATGGCATTTCGTGGGGTTTGTTACGCTGGTGCTGGACTCGCTATTGGAGTGGCACTCAGTATAGGTCTGACGGTTAATATGACGGGTTTTTTCATGGCTGGGGCATTCTCTCTTATGACAAAAATAGCAATTGCTGAAATTCAAGACAACGTACAAATCCCTAACCCTACAGGGGCACAATTGGTATCCATCGCCGGAGCGGCCTGCGGTATATGTACTGGCCTGGCTCTCTCACCGCTGCCCTTTGTGGCCTAGTGTTTATTCAACCGTTACAGATTTTGCGAGATTGCGCGGTTGGTCAACATCCGTGCCTTTGACCACAGCGGTGTGATAGGCCAGAAGCTGCACAGGAATCGTATAAAGAATTGGAGCAACAAAGGGGTGAATCTCATCCAGAGTTACTGTCCAGCGTGCTTGTGAGCTAAGCTTGCCTGTGCCTTCATTGTCAGAGATCAGGAAGATTTGCCCGCCTCTGGCAATTGTTTCTTGAATATTGGAGAGGTTTTTCTCAAATAGCGGGTCATTATGGGGCGCTAGGCAGATAACAGGCACAGAATCATCAATCAGTGCGATAGGGCCGTGTTTCATCTCACCTGCGGCATAGCCTTCGGCATGGATATAGCAGATTTCTTTGAGTTTTAGTGCGCCTTCGAGCGCAATCGGATAGAAGCTGCCACGTCCGAGGTAAAGCACATCACGTGCTTCGGCTATGTCGCGCGATATCGCTTTGATCTCATCATCATAGGAGAGAACAGCGCGTGTCGTTGCAGGAAGGTGACGCAAAGCCTCAGCCATTGCGTCATATTCGTTATCTGGGACATGACCTTTGGCGGCGGCGAGTGCCAAACAGGCAAAAGTTGTATATTGCGTTGTTGTTGCTTTGGTTGAGGCAACGGCGATTTCAGGGCCTGCCAATGTCTTAAGCACATGGTCACTTTCGCGCTCGATCGTGCTTTCTATGGTGTTGACTATCGAGATGATTGTCTGGCCTTGGGATTTGCAGTAGCGCAAGGCCTCCAGGGTGTCGACTGTTTCTCCTGATTGTGAGGTGAAGATACATACACCTCCTTTAGGCAATGGAGGCGTACGGTAACGGTATTCCGATGCGATATCGACTTCGCAAGGAATGCCCGCGATTTGCTCGAACCAGTATTTGGCCAAAAGCGAAGCATAAAAAGAGCCGCCACAGCCAATGAGCGTTAGTCTTGGCGCCGCTTTAAGTGCTTTTACGATCTCGTCGGGGAAGTGGATATCATTTGTCGCAGGGTTAATAAAGGAGTTGAGCGTATCGCCGATTACCGCCGGTTGCTCATATATCTCCTTTAGCATGAAATGCTTGTATGCGCCCTTTCCCATGGCTGCGCCGCTTTGTGCTGTGATACGGATCGGGCGCTCGACTGTTTCGCCCTGTACGTTGAATGTTTCATAAGACGTACGGCTGAGTACGACACGGTCACCATCCTCAAGAAAACAGATTTTCTTTGTCAGCGGTGCCAAAGCATAAGAATCCGAAGCAAGATACATTTCATCTTCACCAAGACCAAAAGCCAGAGGAGGCCCTTGCCTTGCGCCAATCAGGAGGTCTTCTTCTCCGCGGAATAGAAGGGCGACCGCATAGGCGCCTTTTAAGCGGTCCAGAGCCTCAAATGCTGCCTCTTTCGGAGATAGTCCATCTTCGAGCAATTGTGTGACAAGATGCACGATGACCTCGGAATCCGTCTCACTTTTATAGCTGTGTTTCTGCGGATCAAGAGATGCTTTGATATCCTGATAATTCTCGATAATACCGTTATGGACAACGGCAACCGCCTCAGTTGCATGGGGGTGCGCATTCTCAGCAGAGGGTGCGCCATGAGTTGCCCATCGTGTATGCCCGATACCGCTATGGCCAGAGACCGGGTTTTCTTTTAAGACGGCCTCGAGGTTGGATAATTTTCCGGCGGCACGTCGGCGTTCTATGACGCCATTGTTTGAAAGCGTTGCAATGCCAGCTGAGTCATATCCGCGGTACTCCAGACGTTTTAATGCACCGACCAAATGGTCTGCTACGTCTTGTTTGCCTAAAACGCCGATAATACCGCACATATATTTTCTCCTTAATGAATCGGCTTTCATTATGCAATCATTGCCGGCTGATGCACCTCACAAAATTTTACGAATAATTACAAAAGGCTAACTTTAGGTCTTGTCTTTTTCGGTTTGTCTGGCGCGGCCAAAGGCAAGTTTACCGCTCTGTACGTCTTTGGTGATAACACTGCCGGCGGCGATATAGGCGCTGTTTCCGATATTAACGGGGGCGACCAATGTGGAATTGGAGCCTATAAAAGCCCCTTCGCCGATATGGGTCTTATGCTTGTTCTGGCCATCGTAATTACACACAATTGTTCCGGCACCGATATTAGCGGCATCGCTGATAGTGGTGTCACCTATATAAGAGATGTGTTTGCACTTGGCTTTGGGGGCCAGTGTCGAGCGATTGATCTCTGAGAAGTTTCCAACTTCTGCCTGTTCACCTATCTCTGAACCGGGACGGAGTCTTGCGAAAGGCCCTATCCTTGCGCCTTTGCATACGCGTACACCTTCGAGATGCGAGAACGCTTTGATTTTGGCGCCTGTCTCAATTGTCACGCCTGTGCCAAAAAAGACATTCGGTTCAATGACAACGTCGGCGGCAATATCGGTGTCATGGGAAAAATAAACTGTTGTCGGGTCTTGGAATGTGACGCCTGCATCAAGAAATTTTATGCGTTGGCGACTTTGAAAGACAGATTCAACCTGAGAGAGCTGGAGACGGTCATTGACCCCCATAAGTTCTGCATAATTAGCCGGATGATGCGCACAGATGTGGCCGTCTTCGACAGCGTGACGGATGACATCGACAAGGTAGTATTCGCCTTGGACATTGTCATTGCTTAGCTTGTCGCATAGCTCTTTAAGGCCATAACTGCGCATCGCCATAACACCGCTATTACAGTATGGAATTTGTCTTTGCGCATCGCTTGCGTCTTTTTCTTCGACGATGTCGATGAGCGCCCCTTGCTCATTCAGGATCAGGCGGCCAAATCCGAATGGATCGGGCGGGGTCATACCAAGAACTGTGACTTGTGGTTGTTCTATGCTTTGATGAACAGTTAGCAGTCTGCGCAATGTTTTCTCGCCGATCAGCGGCACATCACCGTAAAGGACGATCACAGTGCCTTCGAAGTCTTCAAGAGCAGGCAGGCTCTGAGCAAAAGCGTGGCCAGTGCCAAGCCTTTCCGTTTGTACGGCAATGTCTGTGTTGCCCTGAAGCAAAGCCTCGACCTCAGGCATATCGGGGCCGATTACTGTTACAATCTTGGTCGGATTGAGGGCTTTGGCTGTATCTATAACATGAGAAAGCATCGGTTTATGCCCGATCTCATGCAGAACTTTCGGCTTTTGTGAATGCATTCTCGTGCCTTTTCCTGCGGCAAGAATGACAACTGCAATGGGGTTTTCAGACATAGTGTAATCCTTATTATTTGCGGGTTAGAGCTTAACGCGAAAAAAAAGCAAAATGAAGCGCTGGATTTTACTTTTTTTTAATATTTTTCAGACATATTACATAAACAAGGGAGAGGATACTCTCAGGGGAATGGAAAAATAGAGGTGTAACATGGAACTAAGCGTTAAGGAATTTTTGCACAAAACGGGCTTGAATGAAGACTTACAGCCCGGTGAAATTAAGTTTAAGAAGCATCCGGCTGAAAAAGAAGGGAATAGCTATACAGTTGTTTACGACCGTAAAAGCGACCCGAATAAAATACGCGTTGAAGTGCGCCCTGGACTGACAGGTCATATGCCGGGTGTAGCAGAACTATCGAAATACGCACTTTGGCTGCAAACACACAATTTCGTGGAATTTGAAGTCCACGGGCACGCATAGGTAATTAAGGAGTTTTGTTATGAGTGAAGGTAAAAAAACAACAGAAGAAACAGGCCGTGTCACAGGTGGTATGTGGATGGGTCGCGTTATTAAAGCGACCAGGGATCTTGCATATTCTGTTGGATATGGAACCGGGGCTGCTGTGGCCGGAGGACAAAATGCGATTGAAGGATTGATGTATGCGATCCAGTCTCTCGCAGAAGGCGCAGTGACACGAGCTCAGCAAGTTGGCGCGGCCGTGGCTCGAGGCTCTGGAGTTAATGTGCAGGCTCTTAAAGGTCTGGATCAAAAACCATATGCTGATAATGACGCGCCGTCACTTGCTGGTATGCTGGCAAGTGCCTTTAAGGCGGGGGCTGCTGATGGCAAGCGCAAGGTCAAATCTTTGCAGTCGAGTAAGGATCAGAAGGCCGTAGGCCCCGCTTAGCGGGCAAAGCCTTGAAGTGAATGATTAAAGTTTAAAGTTTATCATGTCTGGGAAAGATAAAAGAGCGCGGGTGCTAGACCCGCGCTTTTTGTTTTTTGTTTATTCGGTTTTAATCTAGCTAAGATTCGGACGAAAATCGATGACGTCACGTTGCTGTGTCCCGATCTCGATAGCGCCCACTGGCTTAATTTCCGACTTTAAACCCTGACAAATAGCATTGAGGAATTGCCTCGTTGAGTCGTGTACAGTTTGCTGTTGCTTTAAAATTTCCGGGTCTGTGGGCTTTTGATGTGCGGGGATGTTCCTGTATTCATCCATATATTTGAAGATGCGCAAAATCAAATCAATACTCTCATTACGCATGATGCCCGCTTGTCGCTCGTTTTCAGGTGAGGCCTCTCTATAATAGCGTGGGAAACTGCGTAATATTTCACCATAAAGATTTGGTTTGTTTTCGGCCATAGCATGTCCCTCTAAACAATTCACCATACTATTGATGCGATTTAACACATAGTCATTATCTGCGTTTGTAATCTGGCGTAGTAAATGAAAGAAGCTATGAAAAGTCAGAGCCTGCGCCAAGCTGCGATTGGGGATATTGGGATCGGTGGGAGCGTCATCCTGTGCTGCTTGTGCTTCTGTGAAGGCTGTAACAGCTTGCTGCATTTGCTGCTCCTTTTGAGGGGATATTCTGGCCTGCGTTATAGTGAGCAATTCTGTAGCCACCTTTTTTATGATTTGAGGATTTATTTCCATGTGATTTTGCGTCATATAACCTCTCTTACCTCATGCTAGTGAATGATATACTGAGCCATGCCAAGATCCATCGGTGTCGGCAGGGATATTTGTTCAATGTCGAAAATATTAGAGGGTTTGCCGTCTCTATCTGTGACATATATCGTTGTCGTACGATAATGGATCTGGTCAACCGAGAGCAAAGTCTCGCTTGTGGATGCGTTTTCTTCATACATCAGTTGATGCGCTTCGCCTTTGTTTACATGGCTTAGACCGTCATCGGGCGAGACAGCCATAACTTCTCCGTCAGGAATCCTGCGAAAAATTTTCCCAGAGTCCTTTAATTTTATGGCGATGTCTCTCAGCTCGTCTAGCTCATCCGCTGAGAGGTATCTTTGACCTTTATCTTTAAGCTGTCTTCTTTCGTCTTCTTCTTGGGCTTTTTTGTAATCGATGTAGTCTTGCAGGCTGACCTGTTCAGCATTGTAGAAAAACACTTGAAGGTCTGTATGTATCTCATGCACGACGGTCTGGTTTTCCTGGTCGGGGATTTCTTTCACTGTACTATTTGCAATATGGGCGGTTTTAAGGGTGAGCTCGCCCTTGCCTTCTTTGATAGAAAGGCGGTTTTGTTCAAAGAAATGATACCAAACGATATCGGCCAGTACTTCCGGATCTTTGGGATCGGGGATTGCGTAGTCATTAAAACCAATGACAAGGTCGTCCCCATAGTCTCGGCTAAAGGTGATAATAGCGGTGCAACCGGCTTCAGGCTTTTTGTATGAAATATCCATTCAAAGTCCTTAGCAGGTGATTGGCCTTTATGTCAATGATGTTGTCCCGCAGCGGGGAGAATCGCCACGGGACAAGCATAGCGCGCCCTGTTGTTCAACGAAGGGAGTTGTTTATGAGCGGGCGGCGCATTGGGTTAAATCTTGAGGGCTTAAGCGGCCTTCTTGCTCTCGGCTTTGTTGTGTGAGAGTTTTTTTACTCGCTCCAGCAGTCCTTCGGAGTGTTTGATCTCGATCTGCCTTGGTTTCATACGTTCGGGTACTTCGCGTACCAGATCGATATGCAGCATCCCATGCTCGAGACTGGCGTTTTTTACCTCGACAAAATCAGCAAGCTTGAAACGCTGTTCAAAGCTGCGTGTGGCAATGCCGCGATGGAGATAGGCTGTGCTCTTATCTTCCTGGGCGTTTTGTTTTTCGCCGCGAATAATCAGGGTATTTTCCTGTGCCGTGATATCGAGATCTTCCTGAGAAAAGCCGGCAACTGCCATAGTGATACGGTAGCTGTGCTCGTCATGTTTCTCGATATTATATGGCGGGTAGGAATTGCCCTGTGCTGCGGCACGGTCAATTTGATCCAACATGGATTCAAGATGGTCAAATCCGATCGCTGACCGGAATAGGGGTGAAAAGTCAAAACGTGTCATAGCATAACCTCCTTATTGTTTGAGCGTTACACGTTGTCGAGATGCCGTAACGGCCATCTCTGATTTGTGTCGGCAGCAAGACCTCTTTTGAGCGCCTTTTACCAACACATATAAGTATATATTCCTAATCTTGTTTTCGTCAAGTTTTTTTGCTTAAATTGTTTTGGAATAGGTAGGTTTTAGATGTTTAGAATTATTATTGCGTTATTGATATTTATATTACCACAAGCTGCATATGCAGAAACGGCTTATGATCGCGTCCTGAAAACGGAGACATTGCGCTGTGGCTATAATTATTATGAGCCTGGTTTTATCAAGGATGTGGAAACGGGCCAGTATCGTGGTATTTTTTATGAATTTATGGAGGCCTTTTCTCAGATTAGTGGGGTAAAAGTAGAGTGGACAGCTTTGGTTAATTGGGGGGATATGCGTGCTGCAATCGAAGCGGATAAAATTGATGCATTTTGCATCAGTGTATGGCCGAATGCTCAGCGCGCTAAATTTTTGGCTCATTCATCGCCATTCTTTTATGTACCTGTTCATGCTTTTGCTAGAAAGGGGGATGAACGTTTCCAGAATGGGTTGAGTGCTGTGTCAGAGCGAGAGGATTTAAAAATTGCTGTTTTGGATAATGATGTTTCTGATTTTTTGGCAACGCAATTTTTTCCTAAAGCCAAGAAAGTTTCGGCTGGGTTTATGAGTTCGGATTCAAAGCTATTTCAAGATGTGGCAACCAAGAAAGCGGATATGACATTCACACTTGCAGCAGCTTACCTTTCTTATGAGAAAAGCAACCCTAATGTTCTGACGCAGGTGTCTAATGAGCCTTTGCGAGTGTTCGGGAATACAATTGCGGTATCGAATGAAGAGCTGAAACTACTTAATTTTATCAATGTAACGATCGAAGAAATGCATAATAGCGGCATGGTGGCCGCTATTATGAAACCGTATATTAATGAGTATGAAGGATCATTCTTACCCGTACGTCTGCCGTATAGCGTCGACTGATTAGCCTTCTTGTGGGTCGAGCCAGCCGACATTACCGTCTTGGCGACGATAGACCATGTTCAGCTTTTTATTCTGGGCGTTTTTGAACATGAGGGCATTGGCGCCTGAAAGCTCCATACGCATCACGGCGTCGGATACGCTCAGTGTCTGGATCTGTGCCGCTGTTTCGGCAATGATCGCTGCTTCATCGCCGCCTTCAAGGCTCTCATCATCATTTGTGTCATTGGCAGGTGTGTCCTGCGAAGAAATGACATAGTCAGTGGCGGCAAGATGTTCCAATGCGGCATTAACATCCATTTTCTCGTGATGGTCGCGCAAACGGCGCTTATAGCGGCGCAGTTGCTTGGCAACTTTCTCGGCAGCATCTTCGAATGCACCATATGGGTCATGTGCAGATGAGTCTGCCTGAATGACAATATCTTTACCGCCCTTCATAGAGATATGGGTTTTGTAAGTGGAGCCACCGTCTTTGGTCAGTGTCACATTGGCTTCGATTCCGCGGTTAAAATATTTCTCGTTGATTTGGTCTAGCTTGTCTTGAATATGGGTCTTCAAAGCATCGCCAAGATCAAGATGGTGGCCTTTGATATTGTATTGCATGGAATCTCTCCTTAGAGTTTACCAGTTGGACATGGGTTAGTTGCATTCTGTTAGAGACAAAGAGGTAGCCGCAAAAGCGGATAAGTCAATGCGTCTAAGCTTTGGATGCAATAGATATATTATACCGTAATTCGTATGGAATGTGCAGGGAAAAAGCCCCTTAAAATCAAAAAAATGTGCTAAGCATTTGAGCTTTCGTCAAAATAAGCCAGGTCACCTGAATACATATCTATGAAGTGTCTGAACTTGTCTTCAGGCAGGGGCTTGGCATAGCGGAAGCCTTGCACTTCGTCACATCCCTCATTAATGAGGAATTGCTCGTGTTCTCTGGTCTCAACGCCTTCGGCGAGGACTTGCAGACCCAGAGCGCGCCCAAGTGCGATGATCGTACGCGCGATTGATGCGTCATCGGAGTCGCTCAGTGCGTTCATAATAAAAGAGCGGTCGATTTTGAGACGGTCGATCGGAAACTGTCTTAGGTAAGCCAGCGAAGAATAGCCTGTCCCGAAATCATCGATCGCCAGCTCGACACCGAGATCGTTGAGGGATTTCAGCACAGATATCGTATATTGGATGTCGTCCATAAACGAGCTTTCGGTCACTTCGATCTCAAGCAGCTCAGGTTTTAGGCCGGTCTCATCCAGAATCGCAGCAACTGTGTCAACGAGGTCTTTTTGCCTGAACTGTACGCCCGAGACATTGACGGCGATCCGGATATCACGTCCCGTCTCTTCGTTGAGTTTTTTAGCATAGGCACAAGATTGCCTTAATACCCATTCGCCGATAGGGACAATCAGGCCTGAGCTTTCGGCAATCGGAATGAATTCGCCGGGAGAGATGTAATGCCCGCCTTCTTTGCTGCCTGTTGGCTTCCACCACCGTAAAAGTCCTTCAGCCCCGATAATCTGTCCTGTCTGGATGTTGAATTGAGGTTGGTAATGCAGCTCGAATTGTTGTTCTTCCAGTGCGAGACGCAAGTCGCGTAGAAGCTGGAAGCGGCTTTGGACGGCGAGGTCGAAGTCACGGGAATAGGCGCGCACCATATCGCGACCGTCCTCTTTTGCGCGGTTCAGGGCAATATCAGCGTTCTTCAGGACTTGTTCTGGCTCCTCACCATCTTCGGGAAAGAGAGCGAAGCCGACGGAGCAATGAATACGGAATTCCTCTTCCATGATGATAAAGCGCTCGGACTTAATCATTTGTGCGACTTTTCTTGCAACATCTTCGGCCTTGTTGCCACCGGATGTGAGTGGCATCATGACGGCGAATTCGTCCTCGCCCGCCCGTGCAACTAGAGCAGAGGGCGGAAGTGTTTTCTTCAGGCGCTCGCCAACGGATTTCAAAATAACATCGCCGATATGGTGTCCCATAGAGTCGTTCACATCGCGGAAGTGGTCGAGGTCCAGTGTCACAACAACAAATGGCTTGGGTGTTGCGTTATCCTGATTAAAGCTGCGGAGCTTTTCAATGAATTGCGTGCGATTAGGCAGGCCTGTCAGGCTGTCATAATAGGCCAGCTGATGAATTTTGTCTTCGGCATGGGATCTGATGTCTTTGATATGTGCGGCGTTATCTCGAATAAGTTTTTGCGCGGCGCGGATGGTTTTTGCTATTTCTCGGCTTCCTTTTATGTCACCGATCTCTGCAATATCCGGATCTTCGGGATGCTCGGATGCTTTACGGATCATGCCGGTTAAAACCATGATCGGGTTCAAGTACCAATATCCCAGACCGATCATCAGGATTGTTGTCAAGAAGGTAGAAAATAAGGCAGCAATAAGCGCAGATTGCACAAGATAATTCTGTGCCTCTTGCGCCAAACTTTGTGTATCCAGTCGCAATATGAAGTAATAAGGCCAGCCTGTGCGGTCGGGGCCGATGAGGATTTCCTCATAAACATGAAAGCCCATATCCCGTGCGTTGCGTACGCCTTGGAAGGGCATGACGCGCAAATCGGGCGCAGAGACCGCACCCCATCGTTTGAGAGGGCGAAATTCGAGGTCATATGCGCTGACGCCCATCACAGCCGTTGATTGTAAAAGTAAGGTAGCCGCCTCGGCAGATAATGGGACGGTGCGTTGTGCGCTGGCCATTGCATTTTCGGGCGTGCCTGATTGCGCGCTCATATTCAAAAATGAGGCAAGAGAGGCGCGCGCCGTATCGACACTTTGGAAAAACAAATCCTGCTTATAGTCGTGATAAGAAATCGCGGTGATCGCCACTTGCACAATAAGAGTCGTCAAGAAGACAAATCCTGCGATTTTTGCAGAGAAGCCACTACGTCTTCTTATTGTGCTATTCTTTTCACCAGACGTTGAGAACAGTCGCATAAGAGAGGTCAGTATCCATGCATTCTTGTCGCCGGATGCAGGCTGGTCTTGTGCGGTTGTGGTTTGGTTACGATTGTGTTTCACGGTTCTGGTCAGTGCTTATGTTATAGATTATTTTCTTATTTTAGGTGATTTTTATATGCGACGATAGTTAAAATTATATTTAGTTTTTAGCTGAATTTTAACCAAATCGCTGTATGCTAAAGTAAGTGGGCAAAAGTTGTTTGGAAACACTTTTAAAGAAAGCAGAGAGTATGTCTGCACAATATAGATTTAAAAAACGCCTGCCTTATTTCATATACACGGCCGTATTCATGAGCCTGCTTTGGGCTTCTATATCCTATGCTGAACCTGCAAGCTCATGCAGTTTGCGCTTTGGTGTTGTGCCACATTATTCATTGGAAAAGATACTGGCCAACTGGTCGCCACTTGTTCGAAAAATAGAGAAACGAACGGGCTGTTATATCGAAATCGAGACGCATCAAGATATCGAAGATTTTGCAAATGCCGTTTATGCTGGAGAGTATGATCTGGCATATCTAAACCCCTATCACGCTTTTCGTGCTTATATCTATCAGGGATACGAGCCAATTATCCGTGACCGTGAAAGCATGACAGGTATTGTTGTTGCGAATAAAAATGACCGTGATGTGACGCTGCAAGACCTTGCGTATGAACAAATTGGTTTGCCGTCTCAAACGGCGCTGGGCGCGACTTTGATGAACGCTTTTATGCTAAAGCGAGATCATAATATTACGATCAATCCCCGGTTTGTGAAGACGCATGAGTCCGGTTATCTCTTTGTGGCAAAGGGGCTGCTTCGATTTGCTGGTGGCGTTTATCATACCTATGAGGCTATGCCCTTGCCGGTAAAAAGCAGGCTGCGCATTGTCTATGAAACAGAGCCAATGCCAGGACATCCTTTGATTGTCCATCCTGATGTGTCAGAAGAGATTAGGGAAGGGATCATGTCGGTATTCTTATCAACTGAGTCTTCGGATCATGATGATTTCGTGAGGGTCAAAATTGATAATCCTGTGAAGGCGAATATCGATGAATATGCGCGTATGTTTGAGGAAGAGTTTCTCGTTTTTGCTCAAAAATTTAAAGATCAGTAACTAAATTTCATTTAAGCTATCTATACCTCTATCGAGATTGAGTGCTTTTTTTAAAGGATATCTATGACCGTTCAAAATAAAATCTTGTTATTCTTGGTGCTCATTCTGGCGTGTGTCACAGCGTTTGCTTTTGCGATCTGGATGCCGCGTACCAATCAAGTTGCGCTTGCCCATGCTGAGCGTAAGCTCGAACTTTCACTTCAAATTGTTGCACAAGGTTTGGCTGTTAATTTGGCTGAAGACAACCTGTCGGCGGTTTATTCACTTTTGGATCGTTCAAAAGAATCACAACAGGACTGGCTTTATCTTGAGGTTATTAATGCCAGTGGAGAGTCCATTTATCCTTTGATCGAAAGAGAAATAAGCGCCTCTGCTGATCCTACTTTTCGAGAGAGAACTGTTTCGATTAGGGTCGAGAATAAGTCCTTGGGCACATTGAGGCTTGTTTATGATGTCTCGGCTTTGACCGATCAAGTGCGCGCAAATACTTACCTTCTGTTGTCGATTATTATCGGTGCTTTCCTACTGTTCGGTTTGTTAATCTGGTGGATGATCCGGCAACAGGTCATTTATCCTATGGCCAAATTGAGCCAGGCTGCTCAGGATTTGGCGCATAAAGAATTTTATTCTGATGAGGACGACTTTCCAAATGTTCGTGATGACGAGGTGGGCGAGCTCGTTGCCTGTTTCCGTGATATGCGTGAAAAGATCAAGGAGAGCCAGCGGACGCTGGCACAAAATAACGTTGACCTTGTGATTGCAAAACATAAGGCTGAGGCTGCTAATCAGGCCAAGTCACAATTTTTGGCGAATATGAGCCATGAGTTAAGAACACCAATGAATGGCATTATAGGTTTATCTTCTCTATTGCAGGACCAGGTGCTTAGTGATGAAAACAGAGAGATTATTCGTTCAATTCACCATTCTGCGGAAGGGCTTCTTGCGCTTTTGAATGATATTCTCGACTTTTCTAAGATCGAGGCGGGGGAGCTGAAAATAGAAGATATTCCTATGAGCCTGCGTGATGTAATTTCTCAGGTGACAGATATTTTATCTACCCTGGCGCAGAGAAAGGGGCTAAGCCTTAATTTTCACTACAGTCGCTTGACCCCGCAATATTTCAGTGGTGATCCTGCGCGTATAAAGCAGATTTTGTATAACTTGATCGGAAATGCGATTAAGTTTACCGACGAAGGAAGTATAAGCATTGATATCTCGAATGTGGGGCCTTTGGAGCGCGGAATTCAGGTTGTCCGCTTTCGTGTGGAGGATACGGGGATTGGTATCCCTGAGCAGGTGCGTAGCCGCATTTTTGATAAATTTACTCAGGCGGATGTCTCAACAGCCCGTAAATTTGGCGGGACCGGCTTAGGCCTAAGTATCACCAAGCAGCTTGTTGAGATGATGAATGGGGTCATTGATGTGGATAGTGTTGAGGGAGAGGGCTCTGTCTTTTGGTTTGAAATTCCGATGCGAACTGTCGAAGAAAGTGTTTTTGTCGCTGAGGGAGAGGACAAACCCTTGGGGCAGGTTTCTGCGGATGTTTTGGTTGAAAAGAAGACCTTCCGAAATTACAAGGCGCTCGTCGTCGATGACCATCCAGTGAACATCCTTTTTGCAAAGAAGCTGCTTCAGAAATTTTGTTTTGAAACTGTGGATACTGCGCATAATGGTCTGGTGGCTCTGGATATGGTCGAAAATAAAGAATATGACGTCATCCTCATGGACTGTCAGATGCCCGAAATGGATGGCTTTGAGGCTACGGAAAGGCTACGCAAAAGAGAGGCGGATCTAGGACTGGAGCGTGTGCCGATTATCGCTGTGACTGCTGACGCCATGAAAGGTGCGCAGGAAAGATGCCTAGCTGTCGGTATGGATGATTATATCTCGAAACCTCTGCACAAGGATCAGGTGGCTGATGCGCTTGCACAGATTTTCTTGAGCGAAGAAGAGCGCCGCAGACAAAGCAAGCCGGCTGCGGCAAAAGAGGATGAGGTCGTTCGTTTGATACAAATGGCGGCGCGTGATTTAAGTGCACCAAGACAGGACGATAGGGATGCTTCTCCTTTTCCGGCTGAAGAAACTTTGGCGAACGTATCTGACGACGAAGCGAAACCAATGCATTCGGGCTTGGCTGTTCGCAAAGATATTCCGATTGATCTCGATCATTTGCGCACATTTACCGATGGGGACAAGGAAGAAGAGGCTATGTTCTTTGACCTGTTTGTGACTCAAGCGGATGAAAGTCTTGCCGTTCTGGAGGCGCATCAAGATGATGGTGCAGATCACGATCCTTGGGTGAAGGCCGCCCATAAGATGAAAGGCTCGTCGGCGAATATTGGTGCCAAGCAGCTATCGGCCATTTGTAAGAGGGCTGAAAATATATCTGCGGATAATCAGGTAGAGAAGAAGCCGATCTTGCAAGAGATCAAGGATGAGCTTGACCGTATCAGAGATTTTATTCGTGATCTGGCTTAGGCGCTTGTCGCGGCGTCGAAAATATATTTCATCAAGCGGTTTTTGATAAAAGGCTTGGCGATAAACCCTCTTGCCCCATTGTCGATAGATTTTGCAATGTTATCGACATCATCACGTCCGCTGAACATTACGACATAGGCATTTGAATCTGTCTCTAAAATATCGGTCAATACGGTTTGACCGTCACCATCGGGAAGCCCGATATCGAGGAAGACAAGATGTGGCTTAAAGCTCTCATACATCATTTTGGTGTTGGTTGCGCCTGAAACGGTTTCGAGTGTGCAGCTGTCTTTAAGGGCTGTGCGTACCATAAGGCGGGTGAGTGCATCATCGTCAACCAGCAAGACGCGAGGTCTTTCCTTGAGTTTTGCGATTTGCTTTTCTATCTCTCTGTCTGAAAATCCCTCGCGGAAGCGGCTTTGAGCGGCTTTGGCGATGTCTTCGTCATTTTGCAGCCAGTCGCTAATCATCGCTTCGTCTGCGTTTTCGCTGACGGCGCTTAGGTCAAAGATTCGAATATCCGGATCCGCTGTGTTTTCCATTAGGATGAGATCACATAGATGACGGCCGATTTCGTTCAGTGTCTCTTTGCTGATGGAATTTGTGAAAATATAAAGATCTGTGCCGTTGATATAAAATAAACGTCCCGATACGTCCTTGAAATAGTCTTGCATAACGGCATGGGCACAGTTCAGAAGTTCATCATTGTCCTTGAGCTCGGTCAGGGCGCTATCGTGAATTTGGGCGCAAATCCATGGCGTCTTAGCATCTGTTCCCGGATGAATAGACTGTGCGTATAGGAGTAAATCCTGCTCTGTATCAAATAGATGTATGTCCATAATCTTGCCCTTTCATTTTACATTCAGCGTCGCAAAAACTTCAATTTCTTTTTCCTCTATGCCTGCATATGTGTGCGAATACTGGGGCAGTTCTGCACATACTCGGCAAGCTTGTCTTTTTTAAATGGTTTGCCGACAAAGCCTTTGGCGCCGTGCTCTATGGCGCGTAATATGTTGCCCTTATCGTCCTGACCTGAGAGCATGACAATATAGGCTTCATTATCCATGGCTAGGATCGCTTGCATAATCTCGTGGCCGTTAAAGTCGGGTAGGCCGATATCGAGAAAGATCATATTCGGCGCGTGCTGCACGTATTTTTGGAGCGCTGTTTTGCCGTTATGGGCCAGCTCAATGGAAATATCCTTTTGCGCGAAGAAATATGAAAGGGCGCTTTCGACCATTTTGCGGGTTACCTCATCATCTTCTATGATGAGGACTTCCGCATGATTGCGCAGCTGCCTTCTTTGTCGGATAGCGTTGCGCAGTTTCGGATCGTTCGCCGTGCTCAGAAAGCGTTCTTCTTTCTGTTTTTGCTCTAATCTTGCCTTGTCCTCTGCTTGTTTTTGTCGTTCCAGAAGCAATTGCATTTTCTCGGCGACATAGCCAAGAAAAGCGTCTCGTTCACGGTCGATTTCGTACAAAAAGGCCAGTATCTCAATGGATACTGGCCAGGGTACGAGCTGGGGGTGGGCAAAAGCTTGTGTAATTAGTTTCCGGTGCAACGTCTTGGAGATAAGGAGGACATCTCCATCCTGAAGGCGAAGCATAAGGGCTGCCGGATCAGCCAGTTGATCTTTGAGTGTGGCATAAAGCGCGTTGTAAAAAGCTTCGCGCTGCTCATCATCTTCAAAGGTCATCTCAGACAAACGCAATGCAGCGCAGCGAAGCTGTGTCAGCTCATAGCGCCATTCATTTATTTTCTGAGCTAAATATTGTTCTGCATTTTCCCATATTCTAATCATGGTTTGCCATCCCGTTTTTCGTCCCGCATATCTCTTTGCAGGGGGCGTGCCAAAGTGAAAATTGTTATATAACAATGAGTTGGTTTTTTGATCTGTGTTATTAATTGTTTTATAATAATACATATGATACAATAATGTATAATTATGAGACGGTTTAAGAGATGATTTTAATTGCTGATGACGACGCCGTTCAACGTAAAATGTTCGCAAGCTTTATTGGCAAGTCGCTTGGCATGGGGGTCATTGAGGCGGAGGACGGACGTGATTGTCTGAGCCGTTTGCGCTTTATGGACGGGCGGAATGAGTTATCGAAAATTTCGCTTGTTGTGCTCGACGTTCAGATGCCGGGTATTGACGGTCTGCAAGTGCTACAGATGATCCGTAAGTCTTATCCTGATCTGGCGGTTACAATGCTTACCGGATCGGGGGATGTGCAGCTGGCCGTCAAAGCGATACGTGAGGGGGCAATTGACTTTTTGCAAAAAGATATGACGCCTGAGCAGTTAAAACTGGCCGTACAGCGCTCTCTTCATATCGCGCGTATGAATACCCGACTTTCGAGCCTTGAGCGCGGTGCGGCGGGGCGCAAGCGCTTTGATGATATTATCGGCGCCAAGACGGGTCTTAAAGACGTTATTGATATGGCGCGTCGCGCAGCTGGATCAGATATCCCTGTTCTTATTAGCGGCGAGACCGGAGTCGGTAAAGAGGTGATGGCTCATGCTATTCACGGTGAGAGTACCCGTGCTGGTAAGCCGTTTATTGCAGTGAATTGTGGGGCTATCCCTGCGACATTGATCGAAAGCACGTTATTCGGTCACGAAAAAGGCGCGTTTACCGGAGCAACCAGCAAGGCTTTGGGAAAATTCCGTGAGGCTAATGGTGGGACATTGTTTCTTGATGAGGTGGGCGAGCTACCTCTGGATGCGCAAACGCGTCTGTTGCGCGTGCTTCAGGAGCAAGAGGTTGAGCCGGTCGGCGCAGGCAAACCTGTGTCTGTTAATGTGCGTGTTATATCCGCGACCAATCGCAACTTACGCTCTGATGTCGAGGCAGGCCGCTTTCGGGAAGACTTATTCTTCAGACTCAATATCTTGCCGCTCGTCTTGCCACCATTGCGCTTGCGTGTGCAAGACATACCCGATCTGTCTGAACATTTCCTGCAAAAGATTGCGCTGGAAGCTAAGACAATGCCGAAGACGTTGGATGGCGATGCATTAGCAAAGCTGCAGAGTTATAAATGGCCGGGCAATGTGAGAGAGCTGGAAAACACGCTGAGGCGTAGTGCTTTGTTATCCGAAAGCGATGGCATCGGAAGTGAGGATGTTATCTTTTCACAAGAGGGGCGTCAGGATGCTCATGATGCGGCCATCCATCCATCCAGTGTCGAGGGGGATATGCAGGTTTCCTTGCTGGGGAGGGCTGGAGATTTGCGCAGTCTAGCTGATTTAGAGAGCGAAATCTATGCGAAGGCATTGCGCGTTAATCACGGTAATATGGCGCAAACTGCAAAGGCGCTGGGGGTGGCACGTGCAACGCTTTATCGTAAGCTTGAAAATTTGTAGGCTTTTATGCGCTAAATTCTTTTGCAAAACGTAGCTTTCATTGTTAGTAATACGCGAGAATTAGGAAAAGCTAGTGAAAGCACTTACACGTCATTTTAATTTGTCTAATTTACGCCGATACGGCGTGTCCTTCATGTTACAGCATACATTCTGCTGTTTTTTGCCGATTTTGGGTGCTGTGTTGGGGGCGGCTATCCCCGGTGTGCATAATCCGTTTCTGGAACTTGGATTGGCGCTCGGTGGAGCGGTGTTGGGTGTTCAGGTTGATAAGTTATTGCATAAGAAAAAAATGCATGATTGCGCCTGTCATGAGAGCGATGCAGACATTGTTAATGTATCGCAAGAGAATCATGCTCGGTTTAAGGGTCTGGTAAAAGCATATGGATTACCTCTGATTTTTGCTTTGGGGGTATGGGCAATACATCTTGTAGCAGTACACGGTAATCATGGGCACGGTCTTCTTGAAGGGCACAAGAACAGTATAAATTTTGCACCGTATTTAAATGGGGCCAGCGTGGAGTATTCTCAGGATGTTGTTCTGCCTTCTTTAAGGCATCAACACACACATTAACTGAATATGTTGATTTCTGGGACGGTCACGCTAGGCTATAGGCTATGAAAGCAAACCATTCATTGCCCAGCCGTGTGATCCATTGGCTCGCCAGCCCGCGACTTTTGTTCTGGCTTTTGCCAGTTATGATGATCTGGTTGATCGCCGGAACGGTGGCGCAAGCCTATATGAGCCTGCATGACGCGCTTGAGACGTATTTCAAGGGCTGGTTGATATGGATTGACCTGCCTTTCATCGCTATTCCTTTTCCCGGTGCTTATCCGATATTGGGGCTGTTTACTTTGAGTCTTTGCGCCCGCTTTGTTGCGAAAACAGATTGGCGGTTTGAAAAGCTGGGGCTTAATCTTGCGCATTTTGGCGTGCTGTTATTGCTGATCGGTGGGTTTGTCACCGCACAGCTTTCGAAAGAGGGATATATGTTGATCCCCGAAGGGCAGCGTCTTGGCTTTGTTTCGGATTATCATAAGCGTGTTGTCGTTGTTTTTCAGGGGAATAAAGCCGTTGCTGAATTTGAGAAAAGCCAGCTTTTATCCGACGAGCAGATTGCAAAGCCTGTGTCAGGATTACCCTTTGATCTGGTTCCTTTGTCAGGATGCAGGAATTGTAGCATCGTAGAGCGGAAACCGGCAGATGCGGCGACGGCCTTCCTGATTATGCCTGAACATAATGAGCGTGCTGCGGCTAAGAAAGAGGCGCAAGAAATGCTTAGGGATAATCCCAAACGTTCTATGGCACGTTTTATGGCCTTGGATCCTGCAGAGCCGGAAATGGAAGACGAAGCCAATATCGCGGGGCTTACATTGTTGATCCGCAACGCCGATGCGGGAAGCGGCGCGGTCGAAGACGGCGCCAATCAAAATGGCGTTTATGTTGCGTTTGAGGGAATGCCTGCACCGATCGAGGTTCGCCATGAAGGGCTTTTGTATCATATATTGCTCGGCAAGGCGCAACGCCCTCTGCCTTTCTCGCTAGAGTTAACCGACTTTGAGAAAACATTGTATCCGGGGCTGGATATGGCCAGCGGTTATGCGTCTGATTTGGTGATCCATGACGGCGATTTGCGCTGGCCTGCGCGGATCGAGATGAACGAGCCGTTGCGGTATCGCGGTTATACATTCTATCAATCCGCTTTTGAAGAGGATGAGGCGGGCACACAGGCGACCATTCTCGCTGTGGTAGAGAATAAGGGGCGCTTGTTCCCTTATATAGCAACGGCAGTGATTGCGCTGGGTTTACTGTTGCACATCTTTTTAATGCGCGGGCGTTCTGTGCGCCGTAGACGGGAGCGTGGTGCATGATGCGGTGTGTTTTTATATTTTTGCTGTTGCTTGTTCAGTTGCTTTCATTGCAGCAGGCTTCTGCCGAACGTTTCTCGCCATCCGATATGGCAGCATTTGAAACATTGCCTATTTTACATGAAGGGCGGGTCAAACCCTTGAGCAGTTTTGCCAAGGTTTTGTTGACGCGCTTTTCCGGTCAGGATCACGTGCCTCATACCGATATATCTGCGAGCGCTTGGCTGGCGCATACAATTTTCGAACCCGTTAAAGCTGTCGACACCAGAATATTTAAAATTTCGGATCGTGACCTTAAGGCTCGTTTGGGCTTGGAAGTGTCTGCGCAGAGATTTTACAGTCTGAGTGAGCTGACAGATGCGATTGACCGCACACAGGCACAAGCTCTGGCGATGACCAGAAAACCGCGTGAAGAGCTGAGCCCCGAGCAAATTCGAATGCTTGATTTGCATGAGCATATTCTCGTCTATCAACAGCTCTTGCGCGCAACGAGCGCACTTAATGCACTGCCTGAGGGGATTAAGGCTCTATTGCCATTCGATGCAGGGGCTCGTAATTACTTGGAGATTAAGCAGCAGTTAAAGGGGCGATCTTTGGATCGCTTGCCAACTGAGGCGACGTTGGTTTTGAGAACGATTGAGCGAGGTGGCGAGAAAAGCGATTTGTTCAGAGTGCTGCCGCGTCCATCTTCTGTGGATGGGAAGAGTCAGCAAGATGTCGTATCCATATGGGTTTCTCCGTGGTCATCTCTTTTGCAAGGCGTGCCGACAGAAATCGAGCAGGAATTGATGTTACAA
Source organism: uncultured Alphaproteobacteria bacterium (assembly GCA_964010795.1). Lineage (GTDB taxonomy): Bacteria > Pseudomonadota > Alphaproteobacteria > Micavibrionales > UBA9664 > CAXGMH01. Next base: position 23,095 of record CAXGMH010000008.1, on the reverse strand, counting down.
TGGGCAGGACTTGCCACAGCCTATGGAGATGGCCAAAGGCGTGCTTGGCGAGAAAGTTTACGAAATATGCACGGTCTTATTGCCCCCTATACTAAACAGCATATTCTCGCATGGGAGCGTTACTATAACGAGGTAGAGCCTTATTTCTGGTCGGCTGTGTTTTACGCATTGGCTCTTGTTTTTATCTGTCTTTGGTTCGCTTCATCAGGGCGCGCCATGTTTTACAGACCGGCGGCATTGTCACTAGGCGTGGCTGTCTTTGCGCATTTAGGCGGGCTTGTTGTGCGCATCATGATTTTAGAGCGTCCGCCCGTGGGCACGCTTTATGAATCTGCTTTGTTTGTTGCGATTATTATGACCGGTATTGCTACATTTATAGAATGGAAACGGCGTGACGGTTTATTTTTGACGATGGCGGCGTTGACCGGCTGTTTGCTTCTCAGTTTTGCACCACAGCTCATCCCGCAAGCTGACAGTAAACCGGTTTTGATGGCAGTTCTGAATTCAGGGTTCTGGCTTGGCACCCATGTTCTGGTGATTACCGCAGGCTACGGCGTGGCTATTCTTGCGGGGTGTTTGGCTCATGGGATGTTGTTGCTCAAAGATCCTGATCGGTATAGGCCTGCACTTCATATGATCTTACTGGCTGCACTAAGCCTGACTGCAATTGGTACAATTTTGGGCGGCATTTGGGCGGATCAGTCATGGGGGCGCTTTTGGGGTTGGGATCCAAAAGAAAACGGCGCTTTGTTGATTGTTTTATGGATTGTCTGGTTGTTGCACGCCCGATTGAGCGGTGATTTGCGTGGTTCTGCCTATTTATGTGTGATTGCGGCTCTTAATATCGTTGTCGCTTTAGCGTGGTTCGGGGTTAATTTCCTTGGTATTGGTCTTCACTCATATGGTTTCATTTCGGGTGTCGGCTATCCTCTGGGTGTATTCATTTTGTTCGAAATCCTCGTGATTTACGGTTTGTATTGCTATAGTATAAAACGCGTGGAAAGGAAGGGGATTGATGAATAGCAATGTTGCGCTCAGTCTGATTTTACTGGCGTTGGCAGTGATAGGTATTGTTGGTGGCACATATTGGATGGACACAATGAAGCAATCTTTGCCGCGTTCTCAGGCAATTGAGCAGCGCGAAGAGCCTATGCCTGCTTTTTCAGTGACTACAATTGACGGAGTATTGGTTGATACAGACGAGGTGAAAGGAAAGCCCGTTATATTAAACTTCTGGGCGACGTGGTGTCCGCCTTGTGTTTATGAATTTCCAAGCCTTGTTGAGTTGGCCAAGAATAATCCTGATATATGGGTTATTGCGCTATCCAGCGATCTCGAGGAAAGTACTATTATGGGGTTCAAATCTAAGCTTGAAAGCCAAATGGAGACACCCATTCCATTTAATTTTCTGATTGCCAGAGATCCGGGGCAAAGCATTACCGAAGATGTTTTTGGTATATATCGTTTGCCTGAAAGCCTGCTTATCGATCGCGACGGTATGATCCGTCATAAAATTGCCGGCGCAATTGATTGGACGGCACCTGCAGTTAGAACACGAATTGCAGGGCTTTGACCGCCTCTTTATGCCGGAACTGCGTTTCTTGCATTCGCATTGAGGAGGCGCTGGAGCTGCTCAACATGATTTGAATTTGTCTGGCTGGCCTTTACGGCGGCGTCTTTCAAAGCTTCAAAACTATCAAAGTCTTGTGCTTTGCTTTGCGCAAGCTGTAGGGCTGTCTTTCCCCATAAAAGGTAATTTTGCGAAATATCCTTGGCGGCTTCATAGCCGAATTCTTTGATGATAGGGTATTTTGACCAGATTGACGCAAAGATGGAGCCCCAGCCAGCCTTGCCTGATTGAATGTCGGTTGTGTTGGGTTCGATAAAGGTCTTAAAGGATTGAGCCATGGCCGTATATGATTGGCTCATATTGGCAACAACTTCTAGGACATCCTTAAAGCCTAGATCGCTTGCGCCAAAGTTTTTATCTTCCAGCATTGTAGTAATGATTATGGCCTGTCCCGCTGCTAGGTTAGGATAATGCTGCGCAATATAAATCAGGTCTTCCAGCTCAACTTTATCTTTCAACGCGCTCAGGGAAAGGCTTTCGCGGAATGGCCTTAATGCTTTCAAGACAGCGATATCGCCCGGGGCATTTTGTTCACCCAGCTCAAATGATACAGCAATATTTTGAGATGCGAGTGTTTGCTTCAGCGCTTTGCAGTTGTCTTTGCCGAAAATCAGGTTCAGACAGATCATTAATCGGTAATCATAATCAACGGCATATTCTGATTTGAGCTCTTCCAGCTCTGCCAGATTCAGGCCTTCTCTGCCAGCTGAATAGAGAGAAAGTTGCAATGCCTCATAGCCTTCGGCAGGGATCTTTTGTGCAGTTTGGAATTTCTTATTCTGAGGGTCGTATAAGGAAAGCAGCCAGCTGGGATCTTGGCGCGTGAAATTGATGCCTGCGGCCTTGGTGCTGATTTTAAAGGCACTGACGCGCGCAAGGTCATGCTCGAGGAAATCTGTGTTATCGACAGGAGTTAAGTCGCCTGTCATAGGATTTTTCAGGGCGAGTTGCCCTTTTGTGTCATATTCACGTTCAGCCAAATAGAGTTTGCCATTTTTTGCAAGGAACAGGTCGGGCACGCCAATTATTTGTTGAAAGGTTGCAGAAAACTCGGCTTCTGTAGCGCGAAGTTTTCTTTCAACAAGTGAGTTTCTGAGGTTAAAGACGATGTTGAACGCGTAAAATCCGGCCAGTGCTACGGATGTAATGAGCGCGGGAAGTCCTATCAGCGGCGCCAGCGCGCCAAGGGCAATAATGCCGGCCAGACGTGTGATCGGGAAGCGGTCGAGGAGGCGTGAGGCTTTAAATAAAGGATCCTGTGTTTTACGGTAGAGTTTCGCATATTGCTGAATAGAGAGCTTCAGAGCCGGACGGTTGCCGTAGTTTGACTTTTGCAAAGCCTTTAAGAAATTGCCGCGAATTTGGCCATTAAATTTGTCGGCCAAAGCTTTTGAGCGGTGGCTTGCCTGCCAATTATGAAAGCTATTTTGGCGATAGCTTTCGGAGGTGGATAGGGAGTAGAGATGCTGTGATGTGCGGACGCCGCTTTGTGCGAGACCGTTACCGATCTGAGCGACAAATCTGAAAACTGGTCCTAATGCATACATAATCTCTACTCCCCAAAGTTAGTGTTAGGCGACGAGCGCAGGTGCGGGGGCCGCATTGGCCGCTGATTTTTCACGCTGTTTCAGGTATTTACGCCCTTTGCGGTCACCATATAGGCGTTCGTAATCACGGCGTGCGACCTTCTCTTGGATCATGTCAATTCTTGGCTGAAGAGGTGCAAGCATACTCTTGTAGCGAGCCTTTCCCTCATCAGTTTGCAAGAAACGCAGAGCAGCTCTTAGAGCCTCCTTCTCATCTTCGCTTTTTGCATTGTCGATCAACTGACGTCCAGCATTAGCAACAAAGAAGCCAAGATTTTCAGGGTTCACCAGTCCAAGGACAAGCTGCTCCGTGTAATCTTCAAGTTCTCTGGATGTGAGTTTCGAGAAGGTTTCATCAAACCCTGTTCTGCCTGCGCGTTCAGCGCCGGTTCTGGCGGCACGGATTTTGAGGCCTTGCTCTAATGTTGCGGCACTACCAATGTTGAGCATGGCGAACAAGCTGCCCAGAGAGCCGCCTTCCCAAGACATATTTTGCAGTTTGGCTGTGAAACTTTCTTCGCTTTCCAAAAGCTCACTGTTTTCTGCGTCGAAACGGCTGATGACCCCTTCCAGTCTTGCACGCTCGGTGATTAGGGCCGCACGTTCCTGGGCATTGGATTCGGCAATACCTAGACTGATATTGGCATTTCTTTCGGCCAAAATATCATCGTCTCTTGTACCGTTATCTATATCGTCGATATCGGTGCGAGCTTGTTCTGCGAAGCTTTGAATGCCGGCATCAATCTCGGCGATGCGTGCGTTTACTTCTGCGAGGCGCTCTGTGGTTCGGTCGACAATTTGTGTGTTATTGCCGATTTCGCTATCTACAGAAAGATCGCCTGCGATATCAAAACCATTTAATAGAGCACCAGCCACACCACCGGCAAGAAAGGCCGAGCCGAGGATGCGTGTAAGATTTCCATTCTCATCCGCATTGCGAAGCATATGAAGGCCTGTGAAACTGAACATGAACGGGCCGACGATACGCGCTGCGTGAATGCTCGCCTCTAAAATGTTCTGCTCTTCTTCCTGATTGGCATAGACGACAATTCCAGCTTCACCGGCAAGGCCGATTACGGCCAGAGAGAAAAACAAGTTCTGGATTTGCGCGTGGTGATTGTCGGCATTTTTTGAGTTATTAAAATCAACAGCCTGTGTGATGATTTTATTTGCGTTCTCATAGGCCTTGTAGACAATCGCGCCGACGAGAGCCTCATCCACATTGTCGTTTGCGTTGTTTGGTTCGTTTTGTGAGATCGGTGTATCGCTCATTCTGGTTTCCTCAGATGTTGGGGTTTGCATATCAGTTTCTGCCTCTGTTTCAGCAGTTACTGCTGCACGGGCTTGGCGTGTGATATCGGCGAGAGCTGTGTTCAGGCTTTCATCGGTAATCGCGTTGAGCTGTTGCAGATATGCTTCTGGGGTGACAGTTTTGAAAAGTTCGTCTGCATAGGGCTCGTCTTCTATGGCGTCGCTTTGTCCATTGGCAATATCTTGCATGGTTTCGTTGATTTCTTTGACGAGATATTCACTATTTGCAACTTCAACATCATAACCGCATTTGATAGCACCTGTGCGCTCTGCGATTGTTTGAGCCATGGTTTGCACAGGCTGCTGACCTTTAGGGTCGATTGTGTGCATGATTTGATCCATAAGAATTTTTAGAATCATGCTTTTGTCTTCGACAGCATTTTCGTCGAATGTCGGATTAGGGCTGAAATCGATATAAATTTTGTTGTCTTGCGGGATGTAGCAGGTTTCGCCGCTTTCTACTTGATCCGGATTCGGTTTTGATCCGTCTGGTAGAGCTGCAGTTTCTATTTCAACTGTCTCGCCATTTTCACCATTATTCTGAACCTCGGTTGAGGTTTCTTCGGCCTCGACATCTGTCCCCACAGTATCGGAACCATCATTTAGCATATCTGCCCCTTTCGGTTATTAAGAAAAAATTAATATGTATAATTGTTTGGTAGCAGAAAACAGGGCGGTTACGCAAGAAAAAAATACAAAAAAGATAAAAATATAATACAAAAAGTATCTTTTGGGGCTGTGTCGAACCGCTTCGTAAGGCAGTGAAATCAAGCCATACGTAAGTGTTGCAAATGTGCATTCTGATGCTGCTTGGGGCATAGTTATACTTTACAATTATGAAGTGGGGATTTCATGTTCTGGAGAAGAAAGCCAAGTGTCTTGATCGTAGAAGATCATGACCCTTTGAGATTGGCCTTGGGCGAAATGCTCACAAAAGCGGGCTATAGTGTTATAGTCAGCGCGCATGGGGATGAAGCGAGCGAGATCTTGATGACTCATCATTTTGATCTGTTAATTACGGATATTTTTATGCCGGATGTGGATGGTTATGCGTTAATTAACCGGTTGCGTACACGGATGGATCCGGCCAGGCGTCCGAAAGTGATTGTAATGTCCGGCGGACAGCAGCGTGGCTTATTGACGGATGATACAATTACGGTTTTGCGTCGTTCTGTGGATGCGTTTTTGCGGAAGCCGATGCCAAAAAGAATTTTCCTGAACACAATTTACACGGTCTTAAACGCGTAACCTCAGGCTGCGGAGGCAGTTATCTTCTCAGCCGCAGACAGTGGGAGCTCACTCTCCTTGAAAATGGGCAGGTAAATGGTAAAGGTGGTGCCACAGGCAGCATCATTTTGGGACGTTTTATTCGCATCTTCAACGAGAATGATACCGCCTGCATTTTCTATGATGGCGTAAACCATAGACAGTCCTAGTCCCGTTCCTTCGCCGACATTTTTAGTTGTAAAGAATGGTTCAAAGATTTTCTCTTTTAAACTGTTCGGGATGCCGGGGCCATTATCGCTAAACTTTATGATAGCGAAAAGTTTGTCTTGCTTACCCTTAAAGAAGAAATGGTCTTCGTGCTGTTTCAAGGGGCCGTTTTGCGGGGGCAAAACATCGATGTCGAGTTGGCCGCTGTAATCTGTGGCTTGGGCGGCATTTGTCGTTAAGTTTGTGAATATCCGCATAAGATTTGTGCGGTCAATAAGAGCGAAATTACCGACTTCTTCTTTTTTCTCTTTGTATTGATCGAGTTCATCGCTGTCTAGGATGTTGATACGGAATGACTTAGGTGTGACTTCTTTGCTCATGCGCAAAACATCATGGCATAATGGGTAGAAAGGCTTTCTATCACCTGCACCATCTGTGTTTTTGTGGGCAAAGGTCAGAATGTCGTCGATAATCTTTGCGGCCATCTCGACCGATTGTGTGATGGACGCGGCTTCTTTTCTGATATAGTCGTCTTCGCTTTCATCCTCGATATTTTCGGCGTGCAGCATAATGGGTTGTAAAATATTATTGAGCTCATGCGCGATGCCGCCTGCAAGCTGTCCTAGTGCCTCCATTTTCTTTTGCTGTCGTATCCTCATAGCGTCTTGAGCATTGCGTTGTCTTTGAAGGGCGGTGGCGATTGTACGGTTAAGTCGGGAGGGTGTAATTTCGCCCTTGAGCAGGTAATCAAAGGTCCCGGCTTTTAGAGATTGTGTGAAATATTGTCGGTCATCATGAGCTGTCAGAATGACAAAAGGGCCAAAGAATCCAGCTTGTTGCACGGACTGGATTAGTTCTACGCCGGTTCCGTCATCAAGTAGGAAGTCGATGAAGTACAGATCATGCTCGTTTTTCTTAATGGCTTGATAAGCCTCGGAGATCGTGGCAGCCCAGTCTAGTGTATAGAGTGGCTTTCCCTCATCTGAGTTGAGCTTAGCGATAATGGACTGAAAAATACGGTAGTCAATCTCACTGTCTTCGATGATGAGAAGACGAATGCTCATAAGCTGCCTTTCGGTTGCGTATTGGTATTATCCGGCTTGTTTATTGTTGCGATTAAGCAGAGGCCATTTCTTGTGGCAGCAATGAACGAATAGCGGCGATGAGCTGCTTTTTCGAAAACGGCTTTTTCAATGCCTTGTTGCTATAGCTCATAGCTAGATTTGTTGTCAGATCAGCATTGAGGAGCTGACCTCCACCTGAAATCGCAAGGATGGGCATTCCCTCATCGGTTTTGCGAATTTCTTTCATGAAATCAAAGCCGTTTTTATTGGGCATCATTAGATCTGTAATGACGAGATCGTAATTATGTGCTTCGAAGAAAAGCTCAGCGTCTTCGCCATCATTGGCACTGTGCACTTCAAAGCCAAGGCGGGTTAATGTGTCTTCTATCATGTCGCGTGTTTCTACGACATCTTCAACGAGCAATATGCGTTTCATCTTGGTTCATCCCCTTTGTATTTCAGGCATCATACCATCGTGGCGCCAGAGGCGCTAATCGGGCATACATAGGTATATAGCGCTGTTTTTCAGGGCTGCTGACAGACAAAGCTTGCATTCTGTTACCATAGGTTTTATATCAATTGTCGGAAGGGTGGCCGCGGGCGGCATCCTCGCCAACCCGGTCAGGTCCGAAAGGAAGCAGCCGTAACGAGTTTTTCCGGGTCGCGTGTCCATTCTTCCACTTCTTTTTCCTTCTTTGTCTTTGCCCTGAATTTGTATTCAACAGATATTATAAATCAGGAAAACTGTTTACCTCGACAAGTATAGTCTCAGGCGTTACAAATGAATGCATGAGCACGAATGACACCTCTTCCAAAGATGACCAGAAAGCCTATCAGGTTTTGGCGCGTAAATACCGTCCGCAAAATTTTGATGATTTGATAGGACAGGACGCGCTTGTCCGGACACTTAAAAACGCGATCGAAAGCGGGCGCATAGCCCATGCTTTTATGCTAACCGGTATTCGTGGCGTCGGTAAGACTACGACGGCGCGTATTATCGCTAAAGCTTTGAACTATGCCGGTGCAGATGGAAAGAGCGGGCCGAGTGTGGGCAATCTTGATGATTGCGATATCGCAAAGGCAATCGCAGCAGACAGGCATCCCGATGTCATGGAAATGGACGCGGCCAGCCGCACCGGGGTAGATGACATCCGCGAGATCCTGGACGGTGTACGCTATGCGCCAAGTTCTGCACGCTATAAGATTTATATTATTGATGAGGTGCATATGCTTTCCAAGAGTGCGTTTAACGCGCTTTTGAAGACATTGGAAGAGCCGCCCGAGCACGTTAAATTCATCTTTGCTACAACGGAGATTCGTAAAGTCCCGGTGACTGTTCTATCTCGTTGCCAGCGTTTTGATTTGCGCCGTATCTCTACCGATCAACTGGAACAGCATTACAAGAATATCTGCGGGCATGAGAATGCGAGCTTCGAAGACGATGCTATTGCAATGATTGCGCGCGCAGCCGATGGTTCGGTTCGTGATGGCTTGTCTATTCTCGATCAGGCTATTGCTCTTGGCGACGGTTCGGTGAAAGTTGATATTGTCAAGGATATGCTGGGTTTGAGTGATGGTGGGCAATCGCTTGAGCTTTTCCGTCTGGCGATGGAGGGAAAATCAGCAGAGGCACTAAATCTATTTGACGAGATTTATATGCAAGGCGCTGATCCTGTGATGGTGTTTGAGGATTTGTTGAACCTCACTCATGCGCTTACCCGTATGCGCCTTTTAAAAGATAGCGACGCCCAGACAGGTGAAGGTCCCGATTATGCGGCGGCTTTTGGCTCGGCGGATGCCGCCAGAGAGCTGGCTTATAATCTCTCTATACCTGCACTCAACCGTGCATGGCAGCTTATTACCAAAGGCATTGGCGAAATCAGGCACGCGCCCGCGGCAAAAAAGGCCGCTGAGATGGCCTTGATTCGTTTGATTTATACCTCTGATATGCCGGATCCAAAAGATTTTTTGAAAAAGCTTGAAAGCGGCGGCGCAGTTGCAGGTGCAAGCGCAAGCGGTGCTGCTATGTCATCGGGTGGCGGTGGCGATGTCGGGGGGGCAAGCGCGTCACAGCAAGGCGCACGTCCAGAGATGCGTGTGATTAACGGCGGGGGCGGTAGCAGAGGCGCTACGGCGGCTCAGGCTGTTGCTGTTGCGGCTGATTATGAGGAAGAGCATAATAACCAGCAAGACGAAACGCCTGAGCGCTTTGACGACGTTGAGGCGCTATATGAGTTTTTGCGCCCGCGTGAAGTTTTGCTAGCGGCGCAAATTCGTGACTATGTTCAGCCGATCTCATTTGATGGGACAACGCTTTCTTTTTCGCTACGCGAAAACGCATCCAAAGAAATTTGCGGTAATTTGAAAAAAGCGTTACTGAATCACACGGGCAAATCATTCTCAATCGTTCTGGTCAGTGATAAAAAGGGGCAACCCTCTTTGGCTGAACGTGATGAGGCGAAGGATGCGGCCGAGCTTGAAGAGGTGCGCAACCATGAGAATGTACAGGTGGCATTGCAGGCCTTTCCTGGTGCCGAGCTTATTGAAGTTGTAAAAAACTAGTAAAACTAGCCTGTTTTTTCGTTGTCCAGTATTTCTGCCCAGATCGGATCATTCAGTTTTTCTAAAAGTTCCTTATGTGCCTTTAACTCTTCTTCGCTGGGTTGGAAAATGCGTGGCTCTCGGTAGGGTCGGTTTTTCTTTAAATGGACGGAGTTGTTTTCGGACGGGCCGCCCTTCTTGTCGTCGGCGAGTGTCAGGCCGTGCTGGCGTCCGCCAAGAAGCTCAAGGTAAACTTCTGCCAGGAGCTCCGAGTCGAGTAGGGCGCCGTGCAGAGTTCTGTCTGTATTGTCTATTTCGAAACGGCGGCATAATGCATCCAGATTGGCGGGAGAACCGGGAAAGCGCTCTCTTGCGATCTTTAGCGTGTCGATAACCCGCCTGCGGTCGATTGAGGGAAAGCCTAGTGTTTTTAATTCAGCGTTAAGAAAGCCGATGTCAAATTCGGCATTATGGGCGACAAGCTTTGCATCATCGCCAATAAATTCCAGAAAGTCTCCGATAATTTCGGCAAAGACGGGTTTGTCCTTGAGGAATTCTTCCGTAAGGCCGTGAACTGCGACTGCGTCTTCGGGCACATCTCGCTCAGGGTTTATATATTGGTGATATGTGCGCCCTGTTGGCACAAGGTTTTTTAGCTCTACACAGCCAATCTCGATAACTCGGTCGCCGTTTTTGGGGTCAATTCCTGTGGTTTCTGTGTCAAAAACAATTTCTCTCATAGCTTCGAAAATAGAGGGTCTACTTCGGCATTGAAAGAGAAAAAGATAAAATCCAATCTATTGTTAACATAATCTTATGCGGCGCTCTCTACACTTAATACTACAAAGAGTGAGGTTATATGATGTTGTCTATGCCCATTATTGTGGCACTTCTATGGGGTTTATATTACGCAATTACGGAATACGGTCTTGATATTATCAATATTCCTACGCTTTACATGGTTGGTGGAATAGTTTCGTTCGGTTTATCTTTCTTTGTCTCCAAATCAACCAATACACCTATTAACCTGGACTTCATGAAGTCTTATCAAGGCATAGCTCTTGTTGCTTTAATCGTTTGTATTTCTTCTTTTGCCGATTTGGGGTCGCTTTTTGCGATGAAGAACGTATCGGCAAGCTATGCCGCGATCGGCGAATGTATTTATCCAGTCTTTGTGCCGATCTTTGCGTATCTTATTTTCCAAAAAATGGATTTTACGCCTGTGCAAGTTTTGGGCGGTGTCGTCATTATGCTCGGTGTCGGTCTGGTCGTTTATGGCCAGATGTTTGCCGGCGATGAGGCGAATGAAATGGCAAGTGATGGTGCCGAGCTGGCTATGGCTATGGCGCGCGCTTAATTTTTTTTCTGCCTTATTATGATCTGAATAGAAACAAAGGGCGTAAATATAGTCAAACATGCTATTATTTCCCCCTCTTATGCCGGTCGGAGTTTTCTCCCTCCGGCATTTTTTTACAAACTGCGTATAAGAGCTTTCACCTGTGTGCGCATGGCGTTCCGGCCATGTCCGGTATTAATAACAAAATCGGCCATTCTACGTTTTTCCTGATCGGGCATTTGGTTTTTCAGGAAAAAATTGATTCGCTCTTCAGTCAGGTTCCGGCGGGATAAAAGCCTTGATTTCTGCACTGCCTGAGAGGCTGTGACGACAAGGACAAAATCGCAGATTGCATCAATACCCACCTCATATAAAAGAGGTATGTCCAGAACTATGAGCGGATATTTATGCGCTGCTGCCTGTCTTATAAAAGATTGCCGTTTGGCGGCGACCAAAGGATGTATGATCCCTTCGAGGGCGCTTTTGTATTCGGGGTTTTGAGTGATGATGTCAGCCAAAGCAGAGCGATCGACCTTTAGGCCTGTGCTGTGGCGCAAGACTGATTTACGGAATCGTTTGTCTTGGGCAAGGAGAAGCGCAGCCTCGGACCCCGTCTTATTGTAGAGGTCATGAACGGTCAAATCAGCATCAAAGACAGGGATGCCTTCCTCGCGAAACATCTGTGCCGCAGTGCTTTTACCCATACCGATTGAGCCTGTAAGCCCAAGTATCTGCGGCTGCCCACTTCTGTTTTTGCGCTTGAAAAGCGGTGCCTGCCCGGTGCGTATTTTTCTCGGTGCAAGCTTCATAGATCCAGATCCGGCCTGTGCTGCGTTAGTAGGGTCAGGATTTGTGCGGCTGTTTCCTCAATGGAGCGTTTGGTGACGTCAATGCTGGGCCATCCCATCTTTGTAAAAAGTCGTCTGGCTTTACGGATTTCGTCAGTGATTTCGTCTTCGAGAATATAGCGATTGTCGCGCATACGTTCATTGTGGCTTGCATCATCGCTGGTGACCCGTGCATTACGCAGTTGGGCAAGGCGCTTGGGTGATTCTGTCAATCCTATGAAAAGCGGCCGTTTAAACCGTATAACTTCCTCTGGGAAAGGCACGGAAGGCACCAGAGGTATGTTGGCGGCTTTTACGCCACGATTGGCCAGATACATACAAGTGGGTGTTTTCGATGTGCGTGAAACACCGACCAGAATGACATCCGCCTCTTCTAATCCGTCTAGCAGTTGGCCATCATCATGGTGCAGAGCAAACTCAACGGCATCAATGCGTTCGAAATAGCGATTATCCAGCTGGTGCTGAAGGCCGGGCATACCGCGTGCTTCTTGTCCTAGATACATAGAAAGCCCTTTTATGACAGGGTCTAGAACTGCGATGCAGGGTATTTTATTTTGTCGGCAGAAATCTTTGAGCTTTCGTCTTAATGATTTATCGACCAGCGTATAAATGACCGGGCCGGGCATAGCCTCTATACCGCGCATGACGATTTCCAGTTGTTTGTCAGAGCGGATCATATTCCAGAATTTTTCGACCGGCTCTAACCCCTCGAATTGCACAAGACAGGCTCGCGCAAGACCGTGCAGGGTTGTGCCTGTACTGTCGGAGACGAGGTGGATGTTGACTTTTTTAGGGTCTTTTTTAAGCGCAATAGGCATGATTTTATCATAGGGCGATTTGCGGCTATTTCAAAGCAAAAGCTTAGCGTATAAATCCCCTGCCCATTGCAAAATTTTCGTGGTATAATAAGTGATTATAATGATTTGGAAGTGAGGCATTATGGCGCATTCAGCTAAAATACAGAAGGTTGCAGTAATTGGCGCGGGGCTTATGGGCTCGGGCATTGCGGCTCAGATTGCAAATGCCGGTGTGCCTGTGCATTTGCTGGATATTGTGCCCGAAGGCGCGCAAGATCGCTCTGCGCTCGCTAAAGGCGCCATCCAGAAAATGCTTAAGACCAATCCTGCTCCGTTTATGACGAAAAAGGCGGCAAAACTGATTACGCCCGGCAATACGGAAGATGACCTGGAAGTGCTGGGTGATTGCGACTGGATTGTCGAAGTCGTGCTTGAGGATCTGAAGGTTAAGCACGATATCTATGGCAAGATTGAAAAACATCGCAAGAAGGGTTCGATTGTGTCTTCGAATACCTCAACGATACCGCTTGCGCAGCTTATTGAGGGACAGTCCGAACAATTTGCAAAAGATTTCCTGATTACGCATTTCTTTAATCCGCCACGTTATTTGCGCCTGCTTGAAATTGTACAGGGTGACAAAACAGATCCGAAAATTGTGCAGGTTGTAACAGAGTTTTGTGACCGCAAACTCGGCAAGGGTGTCGTGCCCTGTAAGGATACACCGGGTTTTATCGTGAACCGTATCCTAACCTTTATGCTGCAAACAGGTTTGAATGAGGCGATTGCACAAAATGTCCCGCTTGAGGTCGCTGACTCTGTGATGTCAAAACCTGTCGGCCTGCCGAGTACGAAGATGTTTGGTCTGATGGATTTGGTTGGGATTGACTTGATGCCGCATTTGGCGAAATCGCTTTTGTCTAATTTGCCCAAGAGTGACGCTTATGTGAAGGGGTATAAAGATTATCCGTTTATCACACAAATGATCGCGCAGGGCTATACAGGCCGTAAAGGTAAGGGGGGCTTTTACCGCCTTGACCCCAATGCGGATAAAGGCGAGCGGATTAAACAGGTCTTGCGTATTGACACGGAACGCTTTGGCGAAGACCAGTATGAGTTGGCTGATAAGCCGAAACTTGCCTCTGTCGACGCAGGCAAGAAAGGGCTGAAGGCCGTTGTCACTACGGATGATGCCGGTGGTAGATTCGCTTGGTCAGTTCTCTCTGAAACGCTTGCTTATGCCGCAAGCCTGTTAGGTGAAATTGCCGACAGTCCCGCAGTTATTGATGAGGCGATGCGTTTGGGCTGTAATTTTAAGAACGGCCCGTTTGAGATGATTGATGCGCTGGGGGCTGATTGGCTTGCCGAGCAACTCGAGAAAGAGGGTAAAGCAGTCCCCGCTGTTTTGAAAGAGGTCGGTGAGAAAGGATTTTACACAGTCGAGGACGGCAAGCTCCATGTTTATGATCCTGCAACAAAGGCGCACAAAAAACTGGATAGACCTGAAGGAGTTTTATTGCTCAGTGATATCAAGCTTGGCTCTGACCCCGTTGCGAAAACGGCATCTGCTGCGCTGTGGGATATTGGTGACGGCGCGTTGTGTTTTGAATTCACGGGCAAGATGAATGCGATTGATACAGAGGTTTTTGCCTTGTATGAAAAGGCGATCAAATTGATTGAGGATGAGGCCACGGACTATAAGGCTCTTGTCATCTATAATGAAGGGTCACATTTTTCTGCCGGTGCAAATTTGGGGCTGGCCATTTTTGCGATCAATATTGGCTTGTGGCCACAGATCGAAGAGCTGGTTGCGGGTGGGCAGAAGCTCTATCAAAAACTCAAATATTCGTCCTTCCCTGTTGTTTCCGCGCCGTCTGGAATGGCGCTGGGTGGTGGTTGCGAGATTTTGTTGCATTCCGACCATGTGCAGGCTCATGCTGAAACATATACAGGTCTAGTTGAGGTTGGTGTCGGAGTGATCCCCGGTTGGGGCGGATGCAAGGAAATGATTGTGCGCTTGCGAGAGCGCGAGGCGGCGCAGCATGACAAACGTACCGGTGGTGAAAAACTCTGGTTCTCACCGACTAACACGCCGATGGGGGCTGTGCGACAGGCATTTGAGACGATTGCGATGGCTCAGGTTGCGAAGTCAGCCGCTGAAGCCAAAGAGATCGGTTATTTCCGAGAAAGTGACGGGATTACAATGAATCGTGACCGCTTGCTCTTTGATGCCAAGGAAAAGGCGCTCGCACTGGTTGAAGGTTATCAGCCGCCTAAGCCGGTAGAAGAGATCAGGCTTCCTGGCGCGACAGGTAAAATGGCGCTGGATATGGCGGTGGCTGATCTGCAAAAAAGCGGTAAAGCGACACCTTATGACGGTGTGGTTTCGGATTATTTGGCGACTGTTTTGTCGGGCGGCAAAGATGCAGACTGGACGAAGCCTTTATCTGAGGAAGACATACTGCGCCTAGAACGCGAAGCCTTCATGGGACTTGTGCGTGAAGAAGGCACGATGGATCGTATTACGCATATGCTGGAGACAGGCAAACCGCTTAGAAACTAGGATGTGTGGCCTTCGACCTACATAGGATCATTTGCAGCATAAGGGCCTCTGCCAATTTGAACCGAGCGATAACGTTGTGGTAAAGGCTCGCTGTATCCCGCTTCTTTGAGCATATCGGAGATACTTTGTGCAGCCTTCCAGTCATAGTCCGGTGTGAATTTGGGGTTGGCGCCTTTTTCGATTAAATCTTCGAGTTTTTGTTCGCTAAGTTTTCCTTCGCGAGCCAGTTGCAAAAGCTCCATAGTCGCATCATAGCCTTGTCTGAGTGCGTTATAGGCATTCTCATTGATTGCCAGTAAACATTTATGAGTGTCGATATTGAGCGCGCAATAGTGATCGTCATCAATGCCGATTTGATCTCGGAAAAGTTCTCTGAGTAAACTGGCTAGTGCTGGTGCATGGGGCGTTTCCAGCATGACATAGCGCCAAGGGCGCGAGAGTGTATCTTCACTGGTTATCCCGCTATTGGCTAAATAGAGAGCCGCGCGCAGATTAATGCCGTCATGAAAAGGGTCTTTCGCAAGCTCGGAAAGCACAATCGGCTCTTGTTTTCTTTCAAGCGCTTGCCGAATGAGGTGACCTTGGTTCAGGATACGTGTTTTATGGTCATGATGCGTGCGGATATCAATGCCGCGATCTGTTCTTTGCAAGCTGAATTGCGTCGCAAGATCGAGGCGGTGTCCGCTAAATTGTGTTGAGTCACTCCATTTTTTCTCATGAGCGTCAATGATTGCTTTGGCGCTTTCGTCGCCGTCTTCAACATAAATCGTGTGGCCTTTGCTTAAGGGGCTCAGCGTGTTGACGCCCCGCATGGAGGGTTGAAGTCCCAGCTCCAGTCCCAGAACCAGTTTCACATTTGCGATCAGATGAGTAAGACCCAGCTCGAATCTTTGCATGGAGGTCAGTTCATCAATGCTGACAACATGAAAGCGCTGCGTTATGGCTGTGATTTCATTAACATGATCCGGTGCAGGGGCATCCAGGTGAAGATATCGCTCGTTGGTTTGGTCATAGATCAGCTTCGTGCCGTCTTCTTGAATACAGATATCAAGGCCGAATGCCGGGATCGATATTTCTTTTCTCCAACCTTCAGGAGCGTGCTCTTCGCCTATGGGTGCTTTCGCCGTATTTTTGTGCAAGACGATACTCTGGCCGCTTTCATCCGTGATTGTTAATTCATTCTGTCCCCTTTCAAAAAACAGCCGGCTCTTGATGCCGTGTTTTGAAACCCACCCCTTGTCTTTGCTCTTTGTGAGTGCGACGGCGTAGCCGTTGGTGTACATAACCTTGGCAAGGCGCAACTCATTACTCAGGAAGTCCTCATTGAAACGGTTCTGCCAGTTTTGAGGGGTTGATAAGAATTTTAGAAGTTCTTGTTTTTGAGCATAAGTGAAATGGTTGTTATCGTCAGTCATCGTCTTTGATATTTCTGTTTGTTTTTATATGGGAATAAACAGATAAGCAAAGATAGGACATAATTGCAAATTTCTTGAAGCGATCCTTAAAATAAGACAGAAAATTTCTGCAAATTGTGATATCATTATTTTCATGTTTGGATTATTCGGCAAAAATAAAAAAGTGACCAAGGCATCAGGTGACAAGGCGCAACCTACTTCGTCAAAAGAGGTAAGAGAGCAAGCTTTGGCGCAGTTCCGCAAAACCCATGAAGAGCTGGGTGAAGAGACGATACAGGCAATGAAACGTGCTATTGAAATGGAACGTGCAAAGAAAGAAATCCGTGACTCAATCGACGGCAAGGGCAAGCATAGCCGTGACGAGGTTTATCAAGGTCTTCGCGAGCTGATTGACGAGAGTGAACGGCGATAAATCCTTATATCTTCGTGTGCAAATCTATGATATAATTGAGCATTATAGATTTTGATGCGGAGGAACCGATGCCAGTTTATAACGCCCCCTTAGATGATATTCGTTTTGTTTTGTTCGAGCTTTTGAGCGCGGAGAAATTGTCCGAGCTGCCCGGCTATGAAGAGGCCGATCAGGACGTGATGGAAGCGATTTTGGAGGAGGGCGCTAAGGTTTGTCAGGATGTTTTATTTCCTCTGAACATGATTGGCGATGAGCAAGGCTGTACTCGTAATGATGACGGGACGGTCACGACGCCCAAAGGCTTTGGGGAGGCATATCAAACATTTTGCGAAGGCGGTTGGCCGGGTATATCGGCTGATCCTGACTTTGGCGGCTCCGGTATGCCGCTATTGATGAATACAGTCATGCAGGAAATGATTTGTTCTTCTAATATGAGTTTCGGTATGTATCCGGGCTTAAGTCAGGGAGCTTATGAGGCCTTGCATATTTTCGGTACAGATGAGCAAAAGGAAAAATATCTGCCAAAACTCGTCACAGGTGAGTGGACGGGAACGATGAATTTGACGGAACCGCATTGCGGAACCGATCTAGGCCTGATCCGCACAAAGGCAGAGGATAATGAGGACGGATCTTATGCGATAACGGGCTCGAAAATCTGGATTTCAGCCGGAGAGCATGATATGAGCGAAAATATCATTCACCTTGTTCTTGCAAGATTGCCCGATGCGCCTGAAGGTGTGCGCGGCATCTCTCTTTTTGTTGTGCCGAAATATTTGATTAAAGAAGACGGCTCTCTTGAGGATAGGCGTAATAATCTCGAATGCGGATCGCTCGAGCATAAAATGGGCATTCACGGTAATGCGACCTGTGTGATGAATTATGACGGCGCCAAAGGCTGGCTGGTCGGTGAGCCGCATAAAGGATTGCGTGCAATGTTTGCGATGATGAACAATGCCCGCCTTGGCGTGGCAATGCAGGGGCTTGGCATTGCCGAGGTTGCATATCAAAATGCCTTGGTTTTTGCCAGGGAACGCCTACAAATGCGCAGTCTTGACGGTGCAAAATTTCCGGACAAGCCGGCTGATCCGATTATTGTCCACCCTGATGTGCGCCGTATGCTTTTGACTTCAAAGGCCTTTGTCGAAGGTGCGCGGGCTTTGTCTTTTTGGACAGGTATGAATCTGGATTTGGCCGAGAAATCAATAGACCCTAAGGAAAAGGAGGCCGCTGAGGATCTGGTCGCACTTATGACGCCGATCTTGAAGGCCTATCAAACCGATATGGGATTTGAAGTTGCGTCTTTGGCTATTCAAGTGCATGGCGGATCGGGCTACACGCGTGAATATGGCGTTGAGCAATACGCTCGCGATGCGCGTATTGCGATGATCTATGAGGGCACGAACGGTATTCAGGCGCTTGACCTTGTCGGTCGCAAGATGGGTCAGCATATGGGTCGGTTGTTGCGCCGTTTCTTCCATCCTGTTCAGGCCTTTATTGAAGGTAACCAATCCAATCCAGAGCTGATGCCTTTTGTGATGCCACTGGCCAAGGCCTTTATGAAGCTACAACAAGCCACCGCACAGATTGCGCAAAAAGGACTTAAAAACCCGCTTGAGGCTGGTGCGGCATCAAGCGATTATCTGCGTATGTTTGCGCTTGTCGCTATGGGGTATATGTGGGCGCGGATGGCTAAGCTGGCGCAGGAAAAACTGGCTGAAGGTGCCGATGGCCGTGAAAGCTTTTATGAGAGCAAGATTAAGACGGCGACATTCTTCTTCACACGTATGCTACCCGAGACAGACTTCCGCTACAAAGCAATTTTGGCCGGCGCTGACCCGTTGATGGATATGGCTGCCGACCAGTTCTAGAAAAGCGTAGGGGTGCGACCGTATCTCAATCGTTCCTCATAATCCATGCTGCGAACGAACGGCTCTACTCTGTCGGGATTTGAGAATGTGTATAATAATCTATCATTCCGCATATGACCTATAAGCATTTGATCTATATCATAGATTCTTTGTAGCATATTTTCTTCGTCCAGGACTACTGGCTCATTCAAATTAATGCCGTCATTTAGTCTTACTGCGGCCTGCAATAGCTCGCGTTCGCTATCATCCAGATCAATCAAAATGTTGTCCAGTTTGATTTTGATATGAGCCATAAGAGCGCCTGCAGCATTAGGTCTGTTGCTGTTTGGTCTCTGAGACGCGACGTTGTATGCTCCAGAAAAATGGTCGCTTTCCTTGCCGTATTCTTCATCATGATAGGGCGCTTGTTGTGGATGAATGGCCGTGGCGCGAGCTTCTACTCTACTTGCTGACTTAATACTGCCGATAGCCGTAAGAGCTTCTTCCTGATCTGTAGAATTTGTCATAAATTGCACTGGGGCACGTAATGCCACTTGCTGCTGTCCTAAGTGGTTTGTAAAGAATTGTAACTCATCAAGCTGTATATTGAGAGATTGAAATAGCTCTCGGCCGACAACCCATCCTTCTTCTGTCATATAACTTTCAGAAAGCAGTCTTTCTAAAATACGTTCTCTTATATCATTAATCGCTTCTTCTTGTTGAATGAATTGGTTAACGAAATCTATATTCTCGGATGTATTTTGGGCTAGTTCTTCTCCAAAGAGAGAATTTACTGTTTCCGATTCTGGGGTCGTGAAATGCAAATAAGGCATTCTAAATGGGATGAATAAATCCCTCACTGAGAAGTTATTTTCTTCTGCCCAAAAGTTGCCGAGAAAATGACGGTTTTGAATGACATTATTGGAAAAATCTACACAACTATTGAAGGCGTCTGTGTATCCGGCTTGATTGAGTGGTAGACATCCTGTTGACCTTGCCATGTCTACAGCATCGTCACGGTAAGGGTTTGCATTTCCCTCTAGCCCAAGCTCATAGGACAACTCCGTAACGAAGTTATATGTTGTGCCGCAGAAAAGAACGAACCCTGTATAAGTTGCAATATCAAACATTGCATTCCCTAAATTTTTCATAACCTGTGCTCCTTGTAAAGGCTGACGTACAAGTTATATGGGAAATAATTATCTATGTCAAATAATTTTTTTATTTTTTTGGGCTAGGCTGTGCCTACTGCATCTTGCGCAGCAGCTTGCTGTGCCAAATATTGCTGCTTGTATAGCTCTTCGAAATTCACGGGGTTAAGGAGCAATGGAGGATAGCCGCCATTTTGGATCGCATTGGCCAGAATTTGGCGCACGAATGGGAAAGCAAGTTTTGGCCCTTCGATAAGAAGAAGTGGGTGACGGTGCTCTTCCGGCACATTGGGAACAGATAAAAGAAGCCCGTAATCAATCTCGGCCATAAAGAGCACTTTTTCTTCACGCTTGGCGGTGGCTGTCACATTGAGTGTTACTTCATAAAGCGCTTGGTCTTTGTCCAGTTGTTTGGCCTGCATATTGACATTGGCGCTCAGTGCTGGCTGGCTCTGGCCGCCGGCCATTGTCTCGGGCGCGTTCGGATTTTCAAAAGAAAAATCCTTCACATATTGGTGGTGCACTGTCATAGAGGCGAAACGTGCCGTATCTTGTGTTGAGCCCTGTTGTTGATTTTGATTTTCGTCAGTCATTTTAATCCTCTTTTACCAATTGATTTTAAATCCGAATGGGGGTTTAGCCTTGCGAAAACAGGCGAACATCCCTATATCTTAAAGTGTTCCAAAGCTTAGATAAGCTATGACGAACAGTCAAAAGAAAAATACACAAGATTACGAAGGGTAAACAGACGTGCATGCAGATATTATTTTACTTGCGGTAATAGCGGCAGTGATCCTGCTTTGGTTGCGAAGTGTCGTTGGCACACGTAGTGATAGCGACCGCCAGCGTCCGAACCCTTATAAGAAACAGCCTCAATCTGATAAGGCGCAAGCTTCTAAAGCGCAGGCCAGGAAAAAGGCAGGCGAGGATGATGAAGACAAAAGAGCTGCTGCGCGTCAGCGTTTGAAGGGGCCGGAAACGCACCCCGATATTGATAATAAAACAGCGGAGGCAGGTCTGACGCAAATCGCCTTGGCGGATAAGAGTTTTGATACGGATGCGTTCTTACAAGGTGCAAAGGCCGCGTTTAAAATGATCGTCCCTGCCTTTGCCAGTGGTGACCGCGAAGTGCTGGAAAGCCTATTGGCTGAAGATGTCTATAAGGCCTTTGATGCCGTTATAACTGAGCGTGAAAGCAATGACCAAACCGCACAAACGACGATTCATGCTATTGAAAAGGCCAAGATTATCGATGCCAAGCTTAAGGATAATGTTGCCCGTATTACTGTACGTTTCACAGCACGCGAAACTCATGTGACGCGTGATTCCGAAGGGCGTGTGGTTTATGGTCACCCGTCACAGAAAAACAATTTCACCGATGTTTGGGTGTTTGCCCGCGATACCAAGAGCAGTGATCTGAAATGGCTTTTGGTGGAAACGCGTGATGACGAGGAGGAAGAGACGGATAAAACGCCTATGCCCGAAGCCTCGGATAAAAAGAGCGCACCGAATTAAGATGCCAAAGAATGTCTTCGCTCTTGCTCTGCTTTTGTCTTTACTTGCCGCTTGTGCTACTCCGCCAGAGCAACGCTATCCCGAGTTTGAAGCTGTTCGCTACGACCAGCTTCCGGGCTGGGAGGCAGATAGCCAGCTTGATACATTGGCAGCGTTTAAGAAATCTTGTGAGCGCATATTAAAGCGAGAGCCGGAGACACCTTTTGGACGTAATATTAAAATGGTCTGGGCTGGGACATATGGTGACTGGCAGCCTGCTTGCCGGGCAATGACACATAGTTTCTTTGTCGATAACGATCAAGCGCGCCAGCTTTTTGAAAGCTATTTTACGCCCTATAGGGTTACGGCCGGACGTCAAAAGAAGGGGCTGTTTACAGGGTATTACCAACCGCTTTTGCATGGTTCATTGACAAGACATGGACAGTATCAAACTCCGCTGCGGGCTATCCCTGATGATCTTGTGATGGTCGATTTGAGCGAGTTTCGCGACGATTTGAAGGGGCGACGCATTGCTGGACGCGTGCAGGGCAATCGCTTGAAACCTTATGAAAGCCGCGAAGAGATTGTGGCGGGTAGGCTGCCTCAGGATAAAGATCAGCCGATCGTCTGGGTGGATGATCCTGTTGATGCCTTTTTTCTCCAGATTCAAGGCTCGGGCAAGGTTCAGTTAGACACAGGCGAGGTTTTATATGTCGGTTATGCCGGCCAGAACGGTCATCCTTATTTTGCGATTGGGCGGGCTTTAATTGAGCAGGGTGACTTGACGCGTGAGACTGTATCGATGCAGGCAATCCGCGATTGGCTGGTGGCTAATCCCGATCAGGCCGCGGAGATGATGAACCGCAACCCCTCCTATGTGTTCTTTAGGGAGCTTGATGTAGAGGGCGCAATAGGCGGTGAAGGTCTGGCACTGACCCCCGGTCGTTCCTTGGCTGTGGATCATACGCTCTATCCTTACGGGCTTCCGGTGTGGTTGGATGTGGAGTATCCTGATGATGCGGCAGCAGACAATATCAGGCAGCTCATGGTGGCTCAGGACACTGGTGGGGCAATACGTGGCCCTATTCGCGGTGACTTTTTCTGGGGCGCTGGTGCGCAAGCAGAAGCGCTTGCAGGGCAAATGAAATCAGAAGGTCAAATCTGGGTCTTGCTTCCAAAGACGATTTCCTTAAACTCTGAATAATGAAGTTCTTTAGATACAGTTTTTTGACACTTTTATTGGGGTGTGTGCCTGTGGTCGTACAGGCGGATACATTGATTTTTAAAAACGGTGACCGCCTCAGCGGTGAACTGCTATCCCAAACCGAAACACATTATTTGATCTCTACACATTTTGGCGCAGATCTTAACATTGCGAAATCCGGAATTGCCGGTGTCCATATGAGCCAGTCTGGCCGGACTGTTCCTTATGAAACAACCGATATTGCTCAGCAGAGCGGGCAAGAACATAAGGCGCCACAGCAGCCAGAAATGAAGGAAGAGGTAGTCGTACAGGTAACGGATACACAGCTGCCACAAGAGGTCGAGAAAGAAAGCGCGATTAAATGGTCTGGTAGCCTTCAATTCGGCGCGTCTCTGGAGACGGGAAATACAAAGGCTAACGCTATTGATTTCGATGGTAACACCACAGCACGTCGTGAGAATGACA
>CAXGMH010000007.1:0-50765 GCA_964010795.1 uncultured Alphaproteobacteria bacterium | reverse complement strand
TCCCTGCTTGAGAAGCTGAGTGTCCAGCAAGGTCTGGATGTTGATTATCGCTTAATCGGCGGTGCGAACCACTTCTTCCGCGACAAAATACCTTCGCTTGCCTACCATGTGCATGACCACCTAAACCGTGCCGAGGCCGGTATGCAAGTTGCACTCAACAATAAGCTCGCGGCTTAATCTCTTAAATAATTCAAGAGGTCACCACCAAGGCACAGGCTTTATTCAATCAAGCCCTTTCCGCCAAGCTGGTGATCTCTGCCATTACGTCCTCGACATGGCCGTTTACTTTCACCTTGCGCCAGACACGCCTTATTTCCCCATCCGCACCAATCAGGAACGTAGAGCGCTCAATCCCCATATACGTTTTACCGTACATGGATTTTTCCTTCCATACGCCGTAGCGCTCGCAAAGGTCGCTTTCCGCATCCGATAGCAACGGAAATGTCAGGCCGTATTTCGCAGCAAATTTTTCATGCTTGGCGATTGTATCCTTGGAAACACCGAGGACAGCGACATTCAATTTTTTCAGTTGCGGCAGTAAGGTTTCAAAGGCACAGGCTTCTTTCGTACATCCCGATGTATCGTCTTTGGGATAGAAATACAGCACGACATTTTGCCCCCTATAATCCTCCAGAGAAATCTTTCGATCTTTTGTTGCGGGAAGGTCGAACTTCGGGGCTGCGTCACCCGTTTGTAACTCTAACATGATAAACTCCTGAAATATATTTTATTGTACGCTGAACTATGCCATAACAATTTGCTATGAGTGAAGAAAAAGTCAAGAACCGCAAAAAAGGCCGATCTTCCCCTTCACATTCCAAGGATGAGAATAAGGGGAGTGGACGCTCTCTGGGTCGCCGCATCCTCCATGACACGCTCGAAATCTTCGTTGTCGCAGCGCTTTTATTTGCGTTTATCTTCGCCGGCGCAGGTTATAGCCTTCATAAATACGGGCTTTCTCTCGACTTTATGCGCTCGACTATATCCGAGGCTCTATCCGACCCCGAGCGTCAATTCGAGGTTGAATTCGGCAATATCCATCTCAGCTGGCCGGACTTCACCAGTTCTCTTATGCTCAGAGCCGACAACATCCAGATTCAGGGCGCTTCCGGCCGCCCATTCTTCTCGATCGAACGTGCCGATGTAGGGCTTTCTTTCTTTCACCTCCTGCGTGGCGAGCTCGCACCCGAGGCTATTTTCCTGCAGGCCCCTAAATTGAGAATCATCCATCTCGGTCAACGCGAATTCGTATTCTCTTTTGCCAATGAGCCGATGGAGCTTGGACAGAGCAAAGAGCAATCCTCACGCGGTTCAATGCTGCAAAGAGTTGCAGACCTGATGGCACAGCCAAGAAATGCCCTCCCCGACCGTTACAAAGCCTTATCGCTGTTTAAACTCGAACAGGCTGATATAACGATTATCGACTTCAACACAGGTCGAGCGCTCGATATTGCGAATGTGAACATTCTCGCCCGCCGAGCCAATGGAGAGACACAGCTTGAAATGGTCGGACAATTCCCAGAGGAATACGGGCCAAAGGCCTCTATGGTCGTATTGGGCAATCACAAAATTACGCGTCAGGAAACAGATCTGAGCGTCTCCATTCAAAACACTGACTTGCCTGCGATTGCGCAAGACTGGACAGGTGCTGATATCTTTACGCATTTTGACGGCATTTTCACTGGCACCATAGATGCAGGACTGAGCAATCAAGGCGTTATAAAATTTGCCGAATTCGAGATCTCGTCCCCCAAGCTCAGCGTCAACAAAGACACGCTTTTTGACGTTTCCGAATTTGGCGTCATCAGCGAAGAGAAAGTCAGGCTCACAGGACGCTATGAAGACACACAAGACGGAGCCGTGATCCGGAACACACAAATTTCACAAAACGATATCACACTCGCCGAGTTCAGCGGTGATTACAGCAAGGGCGGTAAAGCCGGCCTGCCAACCATCACAGCCAACATAGCGATGGAAGATTTCGCCATTGATAGGCTTGAAAACTGGTGGCCGGATAAAGGCAATGCCGACATCAAAAGAAAATGGCTTGTTACACGGCTTAATGAAGGTGTTTTCAAAACACTGGATACGAGCCTGACATTTGAGAAGATATCACAAGCCAGTGAAGAGAGCGACAGCATTACACCGCCAAGCTGGACACATAATATGGATAAATTCGAAGCCGCCTTCGAATTCGACAATCTAAGCGTCGCCTATTCCTCTGGTCTACCGGAGGCAAAAACACTTCACGGCAGCGGTGAGATCAACGGTAAATCTATGACTATTCTTGCCGATACCGGAACGATTGGCGGCATGAGTTTAAACGGACAGGCACGCATACACTTCACTGATTTTGTAACCAAAGGCGAAGGCGAAGCTGAAATCAATCTACCCCTTACCGGCGACATACCTTCCGTTTTCAGCTATATCTCGCATGAAGAGATCGGCTTCAAGAAATATTTCGATATCGTACCTGAGACGACAAAAGGACAAGCCGTCCTTGATGTTGCCGTTTCATTCCCTACAGTTAAAGAATTAAAAGATGAAGATCTGAAAATCGATGTCAGCGCACAGCTAAACGATCTTTATATCCCCGATCTGATCGAAGGACTCACCTTGCAGGACGGCCCTTATACCTTGAAAACAGATGGTAATTCTTTCTCGCTTTCAGGCAGCGGTAATCTTAATAACGCGCCGATCACACTTGATTGGCAACAATATCTGAACGACTCCGCCAGCAAGCCCTTTGCCATGAAAATCGAAACACAGGTCACGGCAACAAGCGGTGTCCTTGATGCTTTTGTTCCCGGAAGCTCGGGCTACATTTCCGGCAAGCCTGTTTTCAATGTCACATATATTGAGAGGCCGGATGGCTCAGGGGATCTCGATCTTACGGGTGACCTGACACAAGCCGTGCTTGATGTCCAACCGATGCGCTATAACAAAGACGCTGCGACAAAAGCTGAACTGACCCTTAAAGCCCAGATGCAGGACGGTCAGCTATCGAAAATCACAGAGCTGCGCGCAAGCGGCCCTGACATGAAAATTGATGGCGTTTCCCTCGAGTTTTACCAAATTAAGGATGAAAATACCGCGGCCTTCCCGAAACAGGGACACATTCAAACCCTGAAAATGGGAGAGACCGACCTCAATTTACAAATTGATCCGCAAACCGATAAAGAGCACAGTGTGAACCTTATCCTTCGTGGCAACAGCCTTGATGCACGCCCTTTCTTTGGTCGCCAGCAAAGTGCAGAGGTTAAAAAGACACTGCCGGGAATACAGCTTGACGCGCAACTTAATACTGTGGTTCTCAAAAATAAAATACGCGCGACACAAACCCGCCTTTTTGTCGACCGCGATAGTGAGGGCGCCATATGGCGCATTGATTTTGACGGACTAATCAAGGAAGAACCAATCTCTTTACATTTCCGTCCACGCGATCAAGAAGGGCAAAAACTCCTCTTTATTGCTGATAATGCAGGCGCAACCCTTGCAGCCCTTGGCCTGTTTGACACTATGCGCGGCGGCACGATACGTGTTGAAGGCGAAGATGTCCCGGACGGTCAGCCTCAGGACGTACGAGGGCGTATGTATATCGGTAATTTCACCATCGTCGACACGCCGTTTCTGGCACAGCTCTTTAACGCCCTCTCTCTTACGGGACTGTTCTCACTTCTAGAACAAAGCGGTATTGCATTTGAATCTCTCAAGGCTGATTTCAAATTGAGCCAGAATAAGGCAGGCGACCTGACGCTCTTATTCTCTGACGGTAAAACAAAAGGATCGTCTTTGGGGCTGACATTCCAGGGCATGACCAATATTACGAAACAAACCCTCGATGTTAGCGGCACGATCGTTCCGATATCCGATATAAATCAATTTTTCTCTAAAATTCCGCTTATCGGCAAATTGCTTGCAGGTGGTGAAGGATCCGCCTTGTTTGCCGCAACATACTCGATTAAGGGATCAGATAAAAAACCCAGCATCTCGTTTAATCCCTTATCTATACTTACGCCGGGATTTTTAAGAACGCTGTTCTTTGAAGATAATTACGATGATATTGACCTAGATAGCGACGGCACATCAGGGAACGATACAGATATCGTTCCGCGCGATAAACGCAGCCCGCTCAATCAATAAATAAAAGCAAAGATTGGTTTAGAGATTTTCGAACGGATTATCCGCATCCGGATCAAACTGACGCAAACGCTCTGCCATTGGCTCCAGCATAGACGCCCTTTGAAACATCGCCTCTTGCTGCTGAGCACGTTGAACAGGATCAGCATAAGGGTCGATACTTGCTGCAGATGCATAAACAGCTATGATTTGATCGGCAATGCCATACATCACATCCTTTGCATCCGTCAAAGCCACTGTGCCCGTTGCAATCAGTCCCATGGAAAATAAAGCAGATTTAATCATTTACCCCTCACTAAAATGGTCATTTGCTCAACCCTTTAATGATTATGGAATATAATAATTAATAAAACCCTAAAACACTCCAAATAGAGGCGACTAGTCGAGAAGCTTATTCCACCAGCCCTTTTTCTTCTTTTCGGGGGCTTGGTTCACTGTCTCGTACTCCGCTGCAGGCTTTTTCTCAACAACAGGGGCATCATCATTAGAAGCTGCTTTGCTCTTATCAGAAGCGTTCTCTTGAGGCGTATCTTCCGCCTTGTCTTGTTGAGCCTTATCATCACCTTCTGTCTTCTCAGCAGGCTTCTTACGGGATCGACTGCGGCGCTTTGGCTTTGGCTTTGGCGTTTGCTCAGCTTCATCATTATCGGCCGAAGCAGGCGCCTCATCATTTTCCTTAGCAGCTTCCTGATTATCCTCCGACGGATTATCATCTTGAGCCTGATCTTGCTTTTGCGCCTTAGACTTGCGACCACGACCGCCACGACGCGTTCTCTTTTTTGGTTGAGACGATTGCTTATTTGCATCGTTCTCACCGTTGCCTTGCGCCTCATCATTTTCATCTGAGGCGTTGTCATCAGCACCCTCGGAAACATCTTCTGCTTCAGAGTCATTGCTCCAATTATGAGGCGATTGTTTTTTGCGCGTCTTTAAACGCTCAATCGTCATGTCATTGCGGAACATATCCGTATTCAGACGAATAAACACACGAAAATCATAACGAGCCTCAATATCATTCAGAATGTCACGCTTCGCATTGAGCAAGTAAAGCCCGATATCCGCCGGAACCTCGGCCTGCAATTCAGCCGTACGCCCTTTCAAGCCCTCTTCTTCAATCGCACGCAAAATACGCAAAGCCGCGTTTTCTCTTGTACGAACATGGCCCGCGCCATCACAATTTTTACAAGTCTCGAAATGCGTTTCCATCAAGGATGGGCGCAGCCTCTGACGTGAAAGCTCAAGCAATCCGAAATTCGAGATACGGCCTACCTGTACACGCGCCCTGTCTTTTTCCAAAGCCTGCGCAAGCCTGCGCTCGACCTCACGGTTATTGCGATAGTCTTCCATATCAATGAAGTCAATCACAACCAAACCGCCAAGATCACGCAAGCGAAGCTGTCTTGCGACTTCTTCGGCAGACTCAATATTGGTCTTAAGCGCTGTCTCTTCGATATGGCGCCCTGTGGTAGCCTTACCCGAGTTTACATCAATGGAAACCAAAGCCTCTGTCGGGTTAATAACGAGATAGCCACCAGATTTAAGGCTGACTTGCGGGCTATAGATTTCATCAATCTGTGCCTCGGCATGATAACGCTGGAACAGAGGGACAACGTCCTCATATTTTTTCACGCGCTTGGCATGAGAGGCAATCATCAACTTCATAAAGTCTTTAGCCTGCTTATAGGCATGGTCACCAGAGACAAGAACTTCATCAATGTCGCGCGTGTAAATATCACGTATCGCCCGTTTAATCAGGTCACCCTCTTCATAAACAAGCGCAGGCGCCGTTGAATTCAGGGTCAATTCACGAATGTTGTTCCAGAGCTTATACAGATAATCAAGGTCACGTTTGATATCGGCCTTTGTTCGGCCAACAGCAGCGGTTCTCAAGATAACCGACATCCCTTTAGGGATTGCAACCTCATTAACGATATCCTTGAGCTTTTTGCGGTCTTTCCAGTTGATCTTCCGTGAAATACCACCACCGCGTGGAGAGTTCGGCATCAAAACGCCATAACGTCCCGGCAAAGTAATATATGTTGTCACGGCTGCGCCTTTGTTGCCGCGCTCTTCTTTTTGCACCTGCACCAGCATGATCTGGCCACGCTTTACAACTTCTTGAATTTTATAAGAACGGCGCATTTTCTTCCAAAGCATCAATGCCGGGTCTTGGTCGACCTCGTCCCCGCCGATGGAGTCATATTCCTTTTCACGCGGTGCAGAATAGCGCTTACCGCCGCGGCGTCCACGACGCCCGCGATAACGCCCACGTCCGCCGCGCTTACGGTTATTGTTCTTTGACTCGTTATTCTGGTCATCATCCTGACCGTCATCGTCATCAGAATCCGCATCATCATCATCGCTCTCATCATCGCTCTCAGCATCTTCAGAAAGCTCATCAGCCTTTGAAGCTGATTTAGAGACCCGCTTTTTCTCATCCGTGGCCTCATCACTGGCACTATCGCCCTCATCCACCTGCACATCATCAGAGGCGCTCTCAGCATCTGTGGTGTCATCAGTTGTTTCAGCAGGCTTTTTCTTGCGCGGACGGCCACGTCTTTTAGGCTTTTGTGCTTTCTTTGAAGCATCATTTTCCGCCTCATCCGAAGAGCTCTCACCATCAGAGACATCGCTCTCCTCTTCCGAAGATGGCGTCTCCTTGGCCTGTGCCTTTGACTTTTTACCTTTTTCTTCTTCCAAAGCCTCTTCGATGATGGCATCGAGTTCAGCCTCTATATCCTGTGCGTCACTACTGCCGCCCTTTTCTTCCCGCTCTTTCTCGCGTTGCTCGGCTTTTTCCGCAATGCGTTTGAGCAGATCTTCCTGCTCTGCCATCAGCTTTTCGCGGTCTTCAATTGGGATTTTGAAGTAATCAGGGTGGATTTCCGAAAACGGCAAGAAGCCGTGGCGATTGCCGCCAAAGTTGACAAAGGCTGCCTGAAGCGACGGCTCAACGCGCGTCACTTTTGCGAGATAAATATTACTTTTAAAAGAGGTTTTGATTTTACTTTCAAAATCGAAATCCGTAAGACGATCCCCATCCATCACGGCAACGCGGGTTTCTTCTGGGTGCGTTGCATCAACCAGCATCTTCTTAGACATGCTAACTCCTTACCTATCGCGCCTGCGCCCGCAAATTGAGCGGGGCGGCTGCGTGTTATGTGTTCTTTTTCTCTACAAATGCCCTTTTGGGGCGCTCTGCTCATCAAAACACTGACATTTCAAATGGTTTTGACGAACAAGAGAATTCTTAACAACAAACATACGCGCGTTTTTGAAAAAGTACAAATGATTTTTATACAAGTCGGCCGACAAAAAAGCTTGCGGCCATAGCACCCAAACGCGGCACGCCTTTAAAACAAAAGAACAAGAAATGAGAATAAAATTCAAAGAGATAAAAGCCCTTATTCAGGCCCTTTGAAAGCACGTCCGACAATCACGCCAAAGCCGGCATTGGCTCCTAATCCAGCCACAATCCCGGTGACTATTTTACCGGCAATCTGCATCCACCCGTCCAGTAAGAAAGCTGACGCGCCATAGAGCAAAACGCCCGCAATTCCGACAAGCCCAATTGTATCGATTGTTTTATCCGAAGCGTCAGGTGTCATGGCAACGACACTCGTAAACGCAGCAACGGCCAACCCTGCAAACTCCCATCCGGCTAACATTTAATCCTCCTCAATATCGCTCAATATAAATAATAAACCATATTTTATACATTTATGTCAATAAAATTATATTTTTGGGCATTTGGCGCTAAGAACTTTTCATTCCTTATTGGATTGCAAATGCGAATTGACGAGCTATACTAGGGGCCTAATTTACTCTTTGTGGTAGGATTTATATAATGAAGAAAATATTCGCATTCTTTTTGACATTGCAAACAAGTTTAATCGCAGCAGCTGCACAGGCCGCAGAGCCGATCAATTGGCAATTAGGTCTACAATCAGCCGCGAGCCCCGTGAAAGAACAACTGAACGACTTTCACAATTTATTACTGTTCATCATCACTGGCATAACCGCTATCGTATTCATCCTGCTTTTTTACGTGATGATCCGCTACAACAAGCGCGCAAATCCTGAACCGAAGAAATTCACACACAACACCTTGGTTGAGGTCATCTGGACGGCTATTCCTCTTCTTATCTTGATTGTGATTGTTGTCCCCTCTTTTAAAGTTTTGTTCTTTATGGACCGCACGACGGAGCCTGAAATGACGATAAAAGTGACAGGCTACCAGTGGTATTGGGGCTATGAATACCCTGACCATGACGGCATCAACTTCCTCTCTTATATGATCCCTGATGAGGATATTGACGAGAGCAAGGGAGAGCGTCGCCTATTAGCCACAGATACTCGTGTCGTTTTGCCTGTCGACACCAACATTCAGATTCTTGTGACAGCCGCTGATGTTTTGCACAGCTGGGCCGTGCCCGCCTTTGGTATCAAGCGTGACGCCGTACCAGGACGTGTTAATGAAACATGGGTGAATATCACAGAGCCCGGGATATATTACGGTCAATGTTCCGAGATTTGCGGCACAGGTCACGCCTATATGCCGATCATGATTGAGGCCGTTGAAAAAGACGAATTTGACGCTTGGATCGAAGAAGCAAAAGAGCTTTATGCCTCCAACCACAATCAAATCCCGGTCTTTCAATCCACAAAGACAGCATCTATCGAAAATTAAGAGAGAAAGTAAGACACTATGACACATTCCACTTCTGAGCATACGGATGTTAATGAAAGCCATGACGACCACACACCTGGCTTTTTCAAGCGTTGGTTCATGTCGACGAACCACAAAGACATTGGAACGCTTTACATTATCTTCTCGATCATCGCCGGTATTATCGGCGGCTTGTTTTCTATGATTATGCGTGCCGAGCTACAAGACCCCGGCGTACAATTCCTGCTTGATGATGCAGGCAACCCAAACGGACAGCTTTGGAATGTTATTATCACAGCCCATGGACTGATTATGGTCTTCTTTGTGGTCATGCCAGGCCTTATCGGCGGTTTCGGAAACTGGTTTGTGCCGATCATGGTCGGTGCGCCTGATATGGCCTTTCCGCGCCTGAACAATATCTCGTTCTGGCTTCTTGTTCCGGCGTTTTTCCTTCTCATTGCCTCAGCGCTGATCGGCTCGGGCGCAGGAACAGGCTGGACAATTTACCCGCCGCTTTCAGACACATTAGGGCATCCGGGGATGTCCGTTGATTTGGCCATCTTCTCGCTTCACTTAGCTGGTGCAAGCTCTATCCTCGGTGCAGCAAACTTCATCACAACAATCTTGAATATGCGTGCACCGGGTATGACCCTTCACAAAATGCCCCTTTTTGTATGGGCGATGCTTGTCACAAGCTTCTTGCTTGTATTGGCTGTACCTGTGCTTGGTGGTGCGATTACAATGCTTTTAACCGACCGTAATTTCGGCACAAGCTTCTTCCAGCCAGAAGGCGGCGGAGACCCGCTCTTGTTCCAACACCTTTTCTGGTTCTTTGGTCACCCTGAGGTTTACATCATGATTTTGCCTGCATTCGGTATTATCAGTCACATTGTATCGACCTTCTCTCGCAAGCCTATTTTCGGCTATCTCGGTATGGCCTATGCGATGGTAGCCATCGGCTTTGTCGGGTTTATCGTATGGGCACACCATATGTTTACAACCGGTATTTCCGTGAACATGAAAGCATACTTCACCGCCGCAACCTTGATTATTGCGGTTCCAACAGGGATCAAAATCTTTTCATGGATTGCGACAATGTGGGGCGGCTCGATCGACTTTAAAACACCGATGCTATGGGCTGTCGGATTTATCTTCCTGTTCACTGTTGGCGGTGTCACCGGGGTTGTCCTTGCCAATGGCGGTATGGATGTCGTCCTTCACGATACATATTATGTAGTAGCACACTTCCATTACGTGCTCTCGCTCGGCGCGGTCTTCGCCCTTTTCGCAGCCTTTTACTACTGGATCGGCAAAATCTCGGGCAGACAATATCCTGAATTTATGGGACAGATTCATTTCTGGCTTACTTTCGTTGGCGTGAACCTGACATTCTTCCCCCAGCACTTCCTCGGCCTGGCCGGAATGCCACGTCGTTACATTGACTATCCTGATGGCTATGCAGGCTGGAACATGGTTTCGTCTTATGGCGCGTATATCGCTGGCGCGAGTGTGATCTTGTTCGTTGGAATTGTGTTCTACACGCTATTCTTCGGCAAGCGCGTCGGAGCAAATTACTGGAATGCTGATAAAGACACACTGACTCTGGAATGGACACTGTCTTCTCCACCGCCATTCCACCAGTTTGACAAGCAGCCTATCGTTAAATAGGCGAAAGCTTTTTGGGCTCTTCGGGCTCTATAGTCAAGACCACATAATCATCTTCAGACCCGCTCGAGACACCCGTTTCAAGCGGGTCTCTTTTTTGCACTGTAAAGCCGGCCGTCTTAAAATGTCGCATAAGAGCTGTATCCGAAGGAGTGATTTTTGCTACAATAGGCAACGGTTCATCAGCCTGACTTTTTGACGGGATCGCTAATTCATGCAGCGCCTCAGCCTCTTTCAAACAAAGCTGAAGCAAAAGCGCCTTCACCCGCTGATCCTCATAGTCTGGATGTAGGGACTGCCCCTTGATCTCATATGTCTCCGCGCCGCCTCTATCGATATGCCTGAATAAAACTGCGACACCAGCCAATATAGGCCTGCTATGCGCCATATCCCATGCACAGGCTATATAAAAAGCATCGCTCAAAGACGCCTTTAACTCATGCAGGCTCATCTCGCCGCAATGAACAAAGGCTTTGTCATACAGATTCCATATAGCCGTGTAATCAGGCTCACTTCCTCTTCTAATGCGGATATCAGGGCTTGGTACGATAACATCCTTTTCATAGACAAGGCCGCGCCCTTTTCCTAAGAAATTATCTGGCCCGTATATACTTTTGCTCAGCCTGAAATGATGAAATCCCCGACTAGCCGCCAATCCGCGTGACTCTTCATTTCTCTCATGGATATGCTTACAAATCTTAATGATAGGTGTTTCACCGCGCATCAGCGGGCGTACAGGTGCAGACCCGCCATCTTTTGTTTCATAAAACACTTCTCCGGCTACGACTTGACGAAGATAGAGAGCTTCCATTTCCTCCTGCATCGCTGTTGCCGCGCCCATTCTGCGATAATTAGGGTGCACAGCCGCCACTGCACTATAAAGGGAGCCAGCCGGTATGGCCTCAGAATTACCCTCTTTTAGCGGCTTACCTGCGCAATAGCCAATTACCTCGCCATCCTCGTTTTCAGCAACCACCATAAAAGGGTAAATGCCGCGCGCTTCTTTAAAGCAAGTTTCATTGAGGGCTTCAACAGCGGCGCGATCACACTCTTTATATTCACGAACATAAAAATCCATGACTTATGTAATATGCTCTATAGCCGCCTATCGTCAAGAAAAAAGGACGCTTCTTGCTAAAAGAAACCACGCTGCGTGTTTATCTGGACAAAGCCGGCAAAGATGTTAGAAATAGTCACATGAATGTATATGTACCAACAGCAGAATCCACCCGACTTGCGGACAACCCACGCATCATGGATTATATCGCGCTTTTAAAGCCGCGTGTCATGAGCCTTGTCGTCTTTACCGGACTCTGCGGTATGTTGGTCGCCCCCGGCTCTATCCATCCCTTTCTGGCAGTGGTCGCGATTATCGCACTGGCCTTTGGCGCGGGTGCAGCGGGTGCCATTAATATGTGGTTTGACCGCGATATTGACGCAATCATGACGCGTACGGCAACGCGCCCTATTCCGGCCGGCAAAGTCAAGGCAGAAGAGGCTCTCGCCTTTGCCATTATCATTAGCCTGTTTTCCGTTATGATAATGGGACTTGCGGTTAACTGGGTCGCAGCAGGACTGCTTGCCTTTGCCAATTTTTTCTATTCCGTGATCTATACAATGTGGCTTAAACGTGCAACGCCGCAAAACATCGTAATCGGCGGCGCATCAGGCGCTTTCCCTCCCATGATCGGTTGGGCGGCTGTAACAGGGGATATCACCCTTATGCCTGTTTTGTTATTTCTGATTATATTCTTTTGGACACCCCCACATTTCTGGGCTTTGGCTCTTATGGCCAGCAAGGACTATGAGAAAGCCGGTGTACCGATGCTACCTGTCACCCATGGCCATGACCACACAAAGGCACAAATGCTGATCTATAGCCTTATTCTAATGAGCTTGGTTTTATTTCCTTTCTTCACAGGAATGGCCGGTATGATTTATGGCACAACGGCCATCCTTTGCTCGGCTGTTTTCCTTTTACAATCCATTACTGTGATGGCAAGAGGAGAGATCAAAGACTGTAAACAGATGTTTGCCTTCTCTATCTTTTACCTCTTTGCGATTTTTGCGAGTCTGGTCATCGACCATTTTATAGCTCTATAACACTACCCGCCATAGCCTCATATTTCGGCAATCTACTCTTAAAAAGCTGAGGGAATGCATAGAGGAAAAATGCCTTTGGGTCAGCCAGTTCTATGGACACAATTCCGTTTTCTTGACAATAGCTTTCGGCCAAAGCATCAAGCAATGCTGGCGGATAATAAAGCGGTTTTGGTGCGCTCAAAGCACGGCTCAACAAAAGTGCCTCTGCCTCGGCGTTCGGCTTGAGATAGACGACCTCTGACACATTCGCCAAATCACGCAACAGCTCTTGATCTTCGATCTCACACAGGCTCCCCGCTGCATCGATAATAAAAGGTGGGGCATCACTATGCCGCTTTTTTGCCAGCTCTATCGCCTCTTGCATCGCAGAGATTTCTGCTTCGATATAAAGGCGCTGCCGCTCTTTGAACTGCGCAAGGGCAACACCGCCCCGCGCATGGTCACCGGGCATACCCAAGAATCGCTGAAGCCAGCTGATATCAGTCACTGACATTTTCTCTCTCAGCTCTTGCGGCATATGCTCGGCGAGAAACTTCGTGCCAATCTCGTAATCAACCGAGTAAATATCTGCACCCATCTCGGCCAGTTGCAGACCCGCCCAAGTCTTTCCGACCCCCGACATTCCCAGCAAAGTCAGGCAGCCTTTCTCTTTTGCTGCTTTGTATAGGCTTTCGATCATCTTAGCTCATCTTCTTAGCTTTGGCGTAAGCTTGCGTGCCTCTGGTGAGAATGTCATCACTTGGCAAAAGCGCATCCACCGCATGGCAGGCATTGCGTTCCAACAAGTCCTTATAAAGCGGAGCGAAGTCGATATCTGTTTCCGTATAAAGCTGTTCAAAGCTTTTGATGGCGAAATAGACCTGCTGATAGTCATCAATGATATAATCGGTTTCCATGATCCGTTTCACATCAAATCGCAGGCGATTGGGTGAAAGATCATCAAGCGCAAAAACCGTCTCACCTGGTGAAGATACGATCCCCGCTCCATAGATACGCAAACCTTGCGGCGTTTCCATGAGGCCGAACTCAATCGTATACCAATAAATCCGCGCCAGATTCTTGATCGTGCCATATTTATCCGCGCGCAGACCGCCCTCGCCATAGGCTTGCATATGATCGGCATAAACCTGATTCATGAGCAACGGCACATGGCCAAAAACATCATGGAAAATATCAGGCTCTTGAATATAATCGAGCTGTTCACGTGTCCGTATAAAATTCCCAGCCGGAAACTTCTTTCGTGCCAAGAGATCAAAAAACGGCAGATCAGGAATAAGCCCGGCTACAGCAACCACTTCCCAGCCGGTCGCCTGCTTTAAAATCTTATTGATCTCACGAAAATCCGGAATGCCTTCCGCTCCAATACCAAGGTCATCCATGCCAGTGATAAATTCATCGACAGCACGGCCCGGGAGCAATTTTCTCTGTCGCGCGTACAGCGTACGCCATACATCATGCTCTTCCCGAGTGTACGCCTCATACCCCTGATCTATAATATACTCACCACCGATCATACCTTCATGCTCTCATTCCCTATGGGCAAGCCGCAGCGGTCAAATTATCAGTGCCGAAAAAAGTCGAAGATATATCACATGCCGCAACATTGCCTGTGAAATTATTCCCGCTTCCATTGGCTGTCACCACTTGTGTGGAACCGAGATTTAAGCCGACACCAAATGTGCTAACTGTACTGGTATTATTGATATTCAAATTAAACATACCTGATTTGTTAATCACGATCGCATCCTGATCGCTCGCAGTTACATTCACACTGGAGATATTAATCGTTCCGATACCAGTGCCGGGACCGCCAACAAAAATAGCCTGATCCGCCTGAATACTAAGATTTTCAAAAGTTAAAACACCCTCAAGCATCGTGTTGTTAAAATCTAAATTGATCGCTGTACCGTCAACATTAAAATCCGTATCAAGTATCTGAATATTCGCATTCTCAACATACACGAAATTATCATAGACGACTCCATCGCCCGCCGAATTAATTGTCATACCTGATATGGTGATGTCATTTGTATTGCTGATATCAACTTCACCGGCAATGGTGAAATTTTGCAAAGTCGCGCCATCACCGACTAAAAAAGAGTCATTAACTGTTGCAGCAGAACCAAAACTTGCTCTCACCTGTCGTCCTGTTTCTACTCCAACAAAAGTCAAAGGCGTCGCGCCGCCGATTACTGATTGATTATTGGCGACGTTCACTGTGCCGCCTACGCTGTTAAAAACACCCGCAGTTCCATCGAGTATAAGTGTTGTATTCTCATATCCACTACCGACGTAATCATCAATATTCTCATTCGCATCAATTATATGCGCTGCACGACCATTCACAGTCGCGGCCTCTGTTTTTAACGCTTCATTGGTTACAACATCAATGTCGCGCTCTATAAACTCATGCATACGACGGTCGATCCCGTATAAGCTCTTATTTTGGCTCGCATTCGGGCCGAACGGTATTTTTATTTCAAACAAGCCGTATCTCTGCTCACCGCGCACATCATCATCTGATGCTTCGAAACCAAAAGAGACCTCCATTCCGTCAACAGGCAAGAAATCAAGATGCTGGTTATTTAGCGTTAACTCCAGGCGCCCCCGAGGTCCCGAGATACGGTCTATATTGTGGTCGTCAAAATTATAATACCCTGCATATGCACGGATCTCAGCAAAATCAACAGGTAGCTTAGCACCGATCTCAAAATCATAGCCTGGCAAAGCACGCTCCTGATTACCCGATATCAGTATTTGACTGTCCGAACCAAAAGCAACCGAGGTAGCGCCGACATTATTCACGTCACCTTCGGGTCTATAAAAATTCAACCTTGCATCAAAGTTCTCGCTCAATGCTTCAAATCCGAAAGTCGCCTGCTTATATGTGTTGTGGCTCTCACTGCGCAAAGAATCAAACTGCACAAATCCGCCTAAAATCACTGATCTGTCGATAATCTGGCGGTACCCCAACCCCAAGTTATATTCGTCACTGCTACCGTTTTCTTGGCGCGTACGTATATCCGTAAACAACATCGCATTCTCATTTTGATGGATCGGAACCATAATCTTTGGAATGACCGCACGACGCCCGCTGTTACTCGCCTTACCTTCAATCTCGAATTGCGGAGACCATTTTTGCAAAGAATGGGTTGTCGCCTCTCCGGCAAAGCCAAAAGTAGGAAAGATCAAGCAAGAAGTAAGAGAGAAAAACGAGATATAACGCATCATGCATCCTATTTGAAAACTATATTGCTTACTAGGATATCCGATATTAAGAAACTTACAAAGCACGAACTGATCCCCGCCACTCAAAAATTGTAACATATTACAGTGTGAAAAATTCAAGGAACTAAGCTGGCTCTCGCTTGTTGGTTATCACAGCAAAACGTAAACGCTGTGAAGCAAAGGAGAAAACACTATGAATACCCATATTTTAGAAGGAAACTGGAAACAGGTTAAAGGTGAAGTCCAAAAACAATGGGGCAAATTGACCGATGACACACTCGACAAGATTGAAGGCAACCGTGAGAAGCTCATAGGCGAAATACAAGAAGAATACGGCATTGCCCGCGAAGAAGCTGAACAAGAAGTCTCTGACTTTGAGGAAAAACGAAAAGCTGCCTAAATTCAAAAGCACACATACACATTTGGAACGCAATGCGCCTTATAGATCATAGGAAGTGCGTGCGTCGCGGTAAAGCTGTGGTTTACTCATGGACATTAAAATAATACATATAATTCGGCGTTTGCGTTGCGACTGATCCCGTCGCATACACTTCACCACAAGCAGATGATCGTGTCGCACAATCCCCCGGCAACCCATCGGCACATATTATAAAGGGACGTATCGACCCGCCAGCGCTAACACCAATATTATATGTCACAGGGTTTGTAGGAGCAACAGCGTTAATTCCAAAGAGGTGCTTATTCAAAAGTCCGCAAACAGCCCCATCCCGCACAGCTATACCCACGGTTCCTGTCGGCACGCCATCCGAATGAGGGCCCTCATAGATTGGACGATATTCACCTGTTATACTAAACCCCCAGTGAAACCATTCAGCCCAGCCGTCGGGGGTCAGTTGAGGCCACTTGCCGATAATTAGTTGCAGGCACATTACCGCCTTCAGGATGGAAAATCATTCCATCATAACTATTCCCGCAACTCGACGAGCGATCCACCATATCAGGCGGAACGACCGAATGTGGCTCACAGTAATCACCGCGCATACGAATACGCTGTGCCGCCATTCTTATGGCATTTTCATAGTTGAGGATTTCCGCAACAACAAGCCTGGCCTTTTCATCCGAGGCATTCTTACCTCCAGAACGACTTGACTGTGTCACGGCATAGCTGAGCGCGGCAAATAACGCGACAGCAAGTAAAATTAAAAATAGAACGTTTCCAGCTTGTTTCATGCTCTTATTATAGCATAACAAAAAGAGCAGTGCACAGAGTTTCATCTGCATTCCTCAAAATTCATATATCATACACACGCAGTCAAATTATCGTAAATTTTGAACAAACACCTACTTTTGTATTAATATTATACTCTGATCCATAATAATATATATAAGTACGGGGGAAGGGATAAAATGGCACATATTCTTGTCATTGACGATATCCCGCAAATGGCTGAACTGATCCAAGAACATCTTCACGAGATGGGGCATAGTTCTGACATATGCAAGAATGGCTATGATGCTTTTTTCGTTCTAAAAGACGGGCAATATGACCTTGTTATTACCGATATAGTCATGCCCAGACAAGACGGACTGGAATTTTCCAGACAAGTGCGGGAAAAGCTAACTGGTAAAACACAGGCGATCCCGATTCTCGCGATGAGCGGAGGCGCGCACTCCATCACTGATGATCTGGCATTAATGGCCGCAAAGACGTACACCAATGCGGTCATGAAAAAACCCTTCACCCATGAACAGCTCCAGACAGTCGTTGAAAACTTACTGTCAGCACAGGGAACGTAGAATGGGACAGGCCACATGAAAGAGAACAGTAATGACACCCCATCGAGCTGGGTCGGCTACAGTCTTGCGACCAGTCTTTTCTTGCTTAGCATTATCGTTATGACCGGATGGCACTTCGGCTGGGTCTCTCTGGTACAGATCGGGCCAAACACAGCACCGATACAGCATAACACAGCGCTTGCCTTCTTCTTATCTGCAGCTTCTCTTTTATGCTCCAAAAGCAAATATCGGTATGGTTTGTATACCGCACTTACTCTTTCGGGCAGCGCCTTTGCACTCTCTTTTATGACAGGGCTACAATATGTTACCGGCTCTGATTACGGTATTGATAACTTGTTCGTTGACCCATATATGCAAAATATTGAAGCCGCCGTCGGACACGTACAGGCGAAAACGGCTCATGCCGGAAGGATGGCACCTAAT
Organism: uncultured Alphaproteobacteria bacterium; assembly: GCA_964010795.1. Lineage (GTDB taxonomy): Bacteria > Pseudomonadota > Alphaproteobacteria > Micavibrionales > UBA9664 > CAXGMH01. The sequence goes on along the minus strand of CAXGMH010000007.1, from coordinate 32,779 downwards.
ACCGCTCTATGTTTCTTACTCATCACAGCGGCTCTTCTGTCTTTTCAGATTAAACGCCTACACAATAAGGAATGGGTAAAACCCTTTACCATCACATTGATTTGCGCGACATCCGTTCTAACGCTTTCTTTATTAGCGTTAATTGGCCATATATTTAAAATCTCACTTACCTATAGTTGGTGGAGCCTGAGCGAGATGTCTCTGCAAACTTCGGCAGGGTTTCTAATGTTAAGCTGTGGCACTATCCTGCTCCTTAGCCGTTTCATCGGCATGATAAGGGATCATGATTTCGCAAGATGTTCTGCTGTTACTCTTCAACCCTTATCGATAGCAGTCATAGGTATATTTCTCTCGGTTGTGGCTGTTCAAAGCGTCCTGCTTAATAATGCGCAACAAGCCAAGAATTTCGTTACTGCCCGCACGCTAAAAATCGCAAAACTCGCACAAAGCACAATGGAAAATGATATTAAGGCCCTACAGCGAATGCAATTACGCTGGAAATATCAAGACGGTACGCCTCTTGATCTGTGGAGCAAAGACGCCCAAGCATTTATAGAACACAAACCCTCCTTCCAAAGTATAGCGATCTTAAATAATGATCTTGCGATTCAAGCAAAAGTAGAACGCGTCGGTGTTGTCAATGATGTAACAGACAACCTTAAAGATCTTATTTCTCTGAGAGAGTCGATATCTTTTGCAAAGTTATATAACGAAGAGACGAATTCCGCTCTATTCTCGATCACGCTGCCACTGCGTCATAAGTCTGGCGATCCAGATGGCTTTCTCTTCGTAATTTATTCTTTGCAAGAAGAAATTAACAAAATCATGTCCAGTGCAAAAAGAGAGGGCTATCATTATACAATAACTGACACGCATAACAATATCATAGCAACAAACCTCAATCCTCTTGAGACGCGACCATGGGACATAGCACAAGCAGTGCGTTTTGATGTCCTCGGCCAATCTCTTTCAATATCTCTTTCTTATGACGCATCTGAATATCGTGACAGCTGGTTGATCTTTTTAGTATTTGTGGCAGGGGTTAGCATATCTTTGATGGTTGCAAACAGTATGCGTAAAACAGCCGAAATAAAACAGATCGCACAGCAAATCGAAAACTACAAAAACAGGCTTGAGGCTGTGCTTGAGAACACAGTTGACGGCCTTATCACGATTGACGAGAAGGGAGCCATCCAAAGCTATAATAAAGCCTGCGAGAAAATGTTCGGCTACAGCGCCGAGGAAGCGCTCGGCAAGAATATTAAGATGTTAATGCCAACGGAATATGCAAAAGAGCACAATCAATATATAGAAAACTACAAACGAAGCGGCAAAGCAAAAATCATCGGCATTGGCCGTGTCGTTGAGGGACAGAGGAAGGACGGCACGACCTTCCCACTCGACCTTTCTGTCGCAGAAGTACGCTTTAAGAAAGGACGCATCTTTAGCGGTATTGTTCGCGACATCACGCAGCGCGTGAAGGATGAGGCCGAGCTTCACCGTATCAATGAAGAGCTCGAACAATTCGCCTATATCGCTTCACATGACCTGAAAGCACCTTTGCGCGGCATTGATAATCTCGCTAAGTGGATTGCAGAAGACCTTGAAGACGTATTAACCGAGGATGCGAGCCAGAAAATGGAGCTCTTGCGTGGTCGTGTTGCCCGGCTGGAAATGCTGCTCGAAGATATCTTACAGTACTCAAGGGCAGGTCGAATGGTGGATAAGCCGGTCGAGGTTGAAATAGAAACCCTGCTGGAACAGATCATATCAAACCTTGATCTCCCTGAAGAATTCAGCGTGAATATCGGCGAGAATATGCCCGTCCTAAACGCCCCTCATACACCGCTTCACCAAATCTTCTCAAACCTGATCGGCAATGCTTGGAAACACCACGATAAAGATAAGGGGCATATAGAAATTAGCGTTGTTTCGCGCGGTGCATTTCATGAATTTGTCGTCAAAGATGATGGGCCTGGCATACCAGAGACATTCCATCACCGCATTTTCAAAATGTTTCAGACCCTTAAACCCAGAGACCAGAAAGAAGGCAGCGGCCTCGGCCTGTCTATCGTTAAAAAACTGGTCGAGTGGCAGGGTGGTAAAATCTGGGTTACAGCCTCACAGGACGGCCGCGGCACAGAAATTCATTTCACTTGGCCCAAACAATATAAACAAGAGGAGGTCAAGAATGCAGCCTAGCCAAATTACAGTTTTATTAGTCGAAGATGACGATGTTGATGTGATGGCCGTACAACGCGCGTTTTCAAGAATGAGGCTCCTCAACCCAATCTCTGTGGCACGCGATGGGCTGGAAGCACTCGAAATGCTGAAAGAGGGGCGTATCCCTCGCCCCTATCTTATTTTACTGGATTTGAATATGCCGCGAATGAACGGGCTCGAATTTCTAGAAGCTCTTCGAGAGGACGAGCGATTCCGGGACTCAATCGTTTTTGTTCTGACAACCTCAAATTCCGATCAGGATAAATGGGCTGCTTATCAGCACAATATCGCCGGCTATATCGTGAAAGAAAATGTCGGAGAAGAATTCCTAAATGCGCTCAATATGCTCGATAGATATTGGCGCGTTGTAGAAATGCCAGGATAAACAAACCCTAACGTAACAACTGACCCAAGAAAGATACCAAGATGAACCAAGTCAATATTTTGGTTGTTGATGATGATGAAATAGACCGCCTTGCGATTAAGCGCTATCTGGCGCGCGGAGCGTCCAATATGAATTTTTACGAGGCTGAAACCGCCGAGCAAGCTGATAGTTTCTTATCAGGAAGAGAGTTCGACTGTATCTTTCTGGACTATAGCCTGCCCGATGCAGACGGTATCAGTCTTCTGAAAAAACACTGCAATAAAGAGACAGGGATGCTTGCTTCGCCCACGGTCATGCTTACAGGACAAGGGAGTGAGGCTGTCATGATTGATGCAATCCACTGGGGCGCACAAGATTATCTGGTGAAAGACAATATCTCGCGAGATATGCTACGCATCGCAATTACCAAAGCACAAAAAGTTTTCGAGCTAAAGAGAAGTGAACTATTGGCCGCCGAGCGATTAAGGCAAGCGCAGAAAATGGAAGCAGTCGGGCAACTAACCAGCGGTGTCGCACACGACTTCAACAACATCTTAGGCGTCGTCCTCGGCAATCTACAATTCTTGCGCAAAAACTTCAGCAAGCTTATTAGCGGTATCAATGAACAAGCTGGAAACGACTTCAAACGCAAGATCGATTCTATGGAGGCCGTGGCTCAAAGAGGCGTTGGCCTCATCGAGCGTTTAATGATTTTCACACGCCAAAGTGTCGCAGAGAGTAAAGTTGTCGATCTTAACACATACATCAAAAATCTGCATGAATTGCTACAACGTACTTTAGAGAAAAATATTGATGTCAAGCTGAACCTTTCCGACACACTGCACCTCGTCAATATCGATGTCAGCCAGTTCGAAAGTGCTTTGATAAATCTAGCCCTTAACGCACGTGACGCTATGCCGAACGGTGGATTACTCACAATCGAGACCAGAAACATCACCCTTGATGATGGATTTGTAAAAAAACACTCTAATGTACGCGCCGGCGATTATGTGCTTATGACGGTCTCAGATACAGGTGAAGGCATTCCACCTAAGCTGATAAAGCGGATTTTCGAACCGTTCTTTACAACAAAGCCTGTTGGCAAAGGAACAGGGCTTGGCCTAAGCATGGTTTATGGCTTCATTAAGCAAACAAGAGGCTACATCCATGTCGACAGCAATGAAGGCAAGGGTACAAAGTTCCATATTTATCTGCCCGAATATTGCGGAAAAGACCCGGATATGGGGATTTACACCTGACACCTGAACAGGTTTTCTTAGCGAATAGATAGAAGTCGTCGAACCACCGATTTATCCCTACCATTCAGGGTGTTAGAGTCGATGAAAATGGGAAAATGTGAAATGGCGCGCCTCGAAGGAGAAACTTCGAACGCGCTGTTTGAGACCCTGGAAGACTGGGAAACCCAGTTAAAACAGGCGGATCAGGAGCTACGAACCCTCAAGCGTGATCCTCGGGGGCCGTCACTATGAGCGGCCTTGATCACAAGAAGGCGGCTCGTGCGAAGGCCAGCTTCAATGCGGCTGGTGGGAAGCCTGCTAAGCCAAAGCCGTTCTCTTTGCGGCTCACCTTCGAAGAGCGCGCCAAGCTGAAAGCGATAGCGGGCGATCGCCCGTTGGGAAGCTTCATCCGCGATAAAATTCTTGGCGATGAGGCCGACAAACGAGCCTTTCGCTCTCGCCGGCCTGCGGCAGATAAGCAGGCTCTCGCGCGCGCTTTGAGCCTGCTGGGTCAATCACGCCTTTCCTCGAACATGAACCAGATCGCAAAGGCCGTGCATCTCGGCACGCTGCCGGTGGGTCCTGATCTGGAAGCTGAGCTGGCGGCTGCCTGTGCCGATATTCGTGAGATGCGCGACGCCTTGATCGCGGCTCTTGGGCCGGAACCTCCAGCCTCTGGGGGTCCACAATGATCCTCAACGGCAATCAGCGCGGCGGGGCGAAAGACCTGGCCGTTCATTTACTCAAGCCGGAGAATGATCATGTGCAGGTGCACGAGCTGCGCGGCTTCGTCTCTGATGATCTGCTCGGGGCGTTCACAGAGAGCTATGCGATCAGCCGGGGAACGCGCTGTAAGCAGTTCCTCTATTCCCTGAGCCTCAACCCGCCGGAAGGCGCGAAGGTCTCCACAGAGGCCTTCGAGAAGGCTGCCGATAAGGTCGAAAAGCGCCTTGGGCTGGACGGCCAGCCGCGCGCCATTGTCTTCCATGAAAAGAACGGGCGGCGGCATGCCCATGTCGTATGGAGCCGGATTGACCCGCAGGAAATGAAGGCGGTCCAGCTCTCACACTCGAAGCGCAAGCTGCGCGAGGTCTCACGTGAGCTGTTCCGTGAACATGGCTGGGAGATGCCCAAGGGGCTGATTGATCGAAACGCCCGCGATCCGAAAAACTTCACATTGGCCGAATGGCAGCAAGCAAGGCGCGTCGGGAAAGACCCGCGCCAGATCAAAGCAGCCATTCAGGACGCCTGGGCGATCTCGGATACGAGAGGCGCGCTGGAAGCGGCTCTGGGTGAACGGGGCTATGTCCTCGCGCGCGGTGATAGACGCGGCTTCGTTGTGCTAGATCGCGATGGTGAGATTTACAGCCTGCCGAAATGGGCGGGTCTTAAGACCAAAGATGTCCGCGCCAAGGTCGGTAGTGAGAACGCGCTTCCTAGCGTCGCTGAAGCACGCGGCAAGATCGCGAAAGCGATGACGCCGGCTGTCCAGCGCCTCGAAGCCGAGCGACGGCGCATGGCGAAGGTTCAAAACCGCCAGCTCGAAGTCGAACGCCTGCGGCTCGTCAAAGCGCAACGAGAAGAACGAAAGCGGTTTGAACTGGCTCTACGGGTCCGCGCCTTCCGAGAGGCGAAGCAAAGGCAGGATCGATATCGGAAGGGCTTTGCCGGTCTCTGGGATATCCTGCGCGGGGAAAGCGCTCGCATCCGAAAAGAAAATGAGCTGGAAGCCTGGCAGGCCATAAAGCGCGACCAGGCGCAGCGTGACGGACTTATCTTCAAGCATGTCGAAGCGCGGCGCGCGCTCATGGAGCGTCAGCGCTCAACGCATACCGAAAACCGCGACCTCAAACAGGAGCTTCGGAAAGCAGCCATGGGCTATGGAACTATGTCAGATGAAGCCCGTCAGGCACAACGTGAAGCCATGCTCGAACGGCTTCGACGGCAGGCGAAGGAGCGTGACCGAACGCGCGATTTCAACGCCCAAGAGCGGTAACAAAAGTTACGTGAAGACCATTGCAAAGAGCAAAACGACTAACCTGAAAAGAAAATCCTTCTTTCTTCTTCGGTATGCAGCGGTATGTTGACTACATGATCAAATTTCTTTTCGACAGATTGCGAGAAAAGCTTGTAATGAAAATTTTCGAAACAAATTTCAGCTACAAGGCAGGCGAAGTCTTTATCGTAGCAATCTGAAAGAATCTTCATGTTTGTAGAAGGAAAGCTATTTTTAAACTCCTTATTATATTGAGGCTGAAAATACCTAATAAGTGCCGCCTCATACAGCGTAATGCGCTCTTTTTCACTGGTACCAAATAGCTTGTCGAGCCCCTTCTTAATCCGGTCCTCGCCCTCATCTGTTTCCTGTGCAAACGGATTAAACGATGTAAATAGCTGATTTGAAGGGTGAATTTCAAGAAGCAAAAGCTGGAGCCGGTACCCCTCAGGAACACCTTTCAGAGATATCTTTTGAAGTGTCTCATGCTTTTTTAATCGGTCAATCGCATTTCTTGATCCATCTTTGCCATACGCTTGGCCCACATAGACAACTTCAAAAGTACTGCAGTCATGTTGATAGGCAAGCGCCTCTGCGATCTTCTCCGTTGGAGGATTGAACCGATCTCCGGACTCATTCGAAAAAAACCACCAACCATCCTCTTGCCGAAGTGATAGGCCATCGGGAACCTCAAGCTCGACAGGGTATTGCCTCCCGAGAACCTCTACTTGAAATGTAGCTATATTATCTGATTGATTGATGCTTTTCAGGTCCATTCTTGGCACGTAGCCAACCAGGTATATATGACAATTTTCTAAAACATCCCTCATCTTATTTAGCATTTCAGAATTGTATATGCCTTCAGCAGGGAGATCGCAAAAGCTGTAGGCGTACATGCCAAGTGCATGCTCAACATCAAACTTCTTAGATGCCATAAACTTTTCAAATTTATCTCTCGAGGTGTTCATTATAACCCCCTAGCGAATGCTGTTGCCTTCGCGAGCCGTTCTGATCGCCCGATTAAAAAAGTGCTTTGTAGCTTTGTCCCGCGCCTCGGCATCGGTCAGTACGATATTCTTCATCTCATTATCGCGCTGGAACATCCGGATTGCGCCCTGGAAGAACGCATCGCGGAACGCCGCATAAACGACATCTGGCGGATTGTTTCGCAGCATCTCTGTCATGTCGTCGTCCATGATCTCGCGATTGACCTGTTCAAACCGGATCATGTCGGCCTCAGAAAACTCGGTCCCATGCCGATCATTGAAAGCTTTGACGATCTCCGAAAGCTCTTTCTTCTCGTCCTCGGTGTAGGGTTTTGCACCAAATTCACTGATGGCTTTTAGAGCTTCCGTATCTCCGGCACCGAGCGAAGCGCTGCCTTCTTCCTTCTTTTCAACCTTGAAGGCCTGAAGCTGAAGCATGTCTTCGGTGATTTCGATCTCCGGCGGGACCTCTCGGTTCGGGAGAAGCCGTGAAAGCCAGTTCCCATACGCAGCTAGCTTTTCAAGGCTGGTATCCTCAAGGCGCATGACCTGGGCGATGAAGCTGTAGAAGCGGCTAAAGCTCTTTAGGAGCTGACGGAATTCTTCCTGACAGCCTTCGTCATCATCGGCTTCGAAACGCGCGACCGCTTGCTTCACAAGCCCTTCAAGCTGAGCGCGATCACCGCCGGTCAGCGGGCCTTTGAAATATGTTTGCGCGAACCGTTCGATCTCGGCTTTGTCCAGATAGCCAAAGCGATGGAGCCGACCCTCAAGGTCATAGACCATATTCGGGTCTGACATCGCCTCGACGGTCGTAGCTTCATAAAACGGTTTGAAGGCCTCCTGGATGTCTTCAATCGTATTCTGGAAATCGAGGATGAATGTCTGGTCCTTGCCAGCACGTGTGCGGTTCAATCGGGAGAGAGTTTGTACCGCTTGAAGGCCCGCCAGCTTGCGATCGACATACATCGCGCAAAGCTTGGGCTGGTCGAATCCAGTCTGATACTTCTCAGCGACAATCAGGATTTGGTAGGTTTCTGGGTACGGTGTTCCGTCTGGTTTAAACCCATCGAAACGTCCCGGTAGCTCGGTCTCTGAAAAATCATTCAGGTCGGCCTCGGTATAGGTCTGACCGTCAAGTTCCAGATCACCCGAAAACGCGACAAGCGCTTTCAGGTCCTGATAGCCGTTCTCACGAATGTATTTTTTGACCCCAAAATAGTATTTGAGCGCGTGCTCACGGCTCTGTGTCACGATCATGGCTTTCGCCTGGCTGTTTAACATGCCCATGACGTGGCGGCGGAAATGCTCAACGATGATCTCTACCTTCTGCCCAATCGCTGTGGCATGAAGGTTGGCGTAGCGGGCCACCTTACGCTGACCCCGTCGCCCGCTCAGCTCCGGATCATCTTCAATCGTTTTTTCCAGCTGATAATAGGCTTTGTAAGTCATGTAGTTCTGGAGCACGTCCAGAATGAAGCCTTCCTCGATGGCCTGGCGCATTGAGTAGAGATGGAACGGATGCGGCAAGCCGTCCGGTCCCTGAACGCCAAACCGCTCTAAAGTCACGTTTCTTGGCGTCGCGGTGAATGCGAAGAAACTTATGTTGGACTGCGGCCCGCGCGCCTTCTGATACTCAGCGATCAGATCTTCGATGTCATCGCTTGATGTTGCTTCGCGCGTGAGAGCATCAGTCATCGCCTGGGCACTCTTGCCGGACTGGCTCGAATGCGCCTCATCGATAATGACGGCGAAGTTCCGTTTGCCCTGACCTGATAGGGCTTTGAGATGGTCGGTCGAAAATTTCTGGATAGTCGTGACAATGATCCGCGCGCCCTTGGCGATCGCGTCTTTAAGCTGGCGCGACGTTCCGTCGATCTTTTTGACGACGCCTTGGGTCTGTTCGAACTGGGCAACCGTCCCCTGAAGCTGGCGATCAAGGACCACGCGGTCGGTCACGATAATCGCCGTATGGAAGACCTGCGCATCATCTTGGTCATGCAGATTAATCGCATGGTGGGCAAGCCAGCCGATAGTGTTCGATTTCCCTGAACCGGCGGAGTGCTGAACGAGGTAATTCTTCCCTGCACCATGGCTTTTTGCGTGCGCCATGATCTTGCGCACCGCATCGAGCTGCTGGAAGCGCGGGAAGATCATGACTTCGTTCTTGCCGCTGACCTCCAGCGTCATGAACTGACCGATCACATCGATTAGAACGGAGCGAGAGAAAATGGCCGAGCCCCAATCGCCATCGCTGTATAGATACGCGATGCGATGCTCGCCCTCGACATCTGGGTTCCCGGCTCCGCCATCACGCCCGCGATTGAAAGGGAGGAAACGCGTCTTGCCGTTCTGAAGCCGCGTTGTCATCGAGACATTGTCTTCGTCGATAGCGAAGTGCACGAGAGCGCCGCGCTTGAACGTAAGCAAAGGCTCCCCGGCGGGCGATCGATCCTGCTTGTACTGCCGTTCCGCGTGCTTGAAGGTCGTGCCGGTAAGAAGGTTTTTCGCCTCGATCGTCGCGACGGGTAGACCGTTGAGGAAAAGTACTACGTCTAGGCGGTTGCCATTCGTCTCACTGTAGACGACCTCATCCATCACACTCAGGATGTTGGCCTCGTACTCGGCCATGCGCTTAGGCTCTAAGCCACTGGCGGGCCGGAAATAGCAAAGCCTGAACGGGATACCAGGGACGATCTTGATCCCCTGCCGGAGTACGTCGAGCAACCCGCGATCCTTGAGCGCCTTGTCGAGCTGTTTGAACAGCACGTCTTCGGCAGAAGCCGTGTAATGCCGCTCTAATTTTTCCCAAGATTCAGGCTGGGTTTCTTTCAGGAAACGAACGACAAGCTCACGGTCCATCGCGACAGATTTGTCGAAATGGATGTCGCCTTCATAAGCGCGGCTTTTCTCCGAGCCAACGCGGCGTTCATAGCCTTGGCCCTCGATCAGGCTCTGGATCAAGTGCTCCTGGAGAACGTCTTCCTTGTGGACATTGGAGGCGGCGTGTTCGGTCATGCGCGCGCCCCCCGTTTAACGTTACGATGAGGCTTGCCTGCGGAGACTTCGAGCGAACTAGTATCGAGCCTTCCAGTTACTGAAGCTCTAATAAGGGCAAACCGTTTTTCCATGAGGTAGCCTAAGAACGAGTTTGGTGCGGCCAATTTGGCGGAGGGCAGACCTCCCACCCGACCGATAACTCGGTCAATTTCAGCTACCTCTCTGTCAAGAAAATCGCATATGCGCTTCTGCTCATCTAAACTAGGTACTGGAATTTTTTCAGAGCGAAGCTTGTTTCTTGATAACTCTAAAAATGTTGTCCCTTGTCCTGCTGCTTCAAGAAAAGGTCGGTGAGCATGAAGGGCCCAGTAGGCAAATTCTGAACAAATCAGCTCACGCGGCACTAAGCCTCTACATCCTTGATTGAAACACATAGCTTGCTGCGCAATTGCCATGTGACCGATAGGCGCCCTAATTGAAACTATTATAGAACCAGCGGGCACAATTCGTGTGCCACAACTTTCATAACCTTCTTGAGTAATTGATCGCTCGCCTTGACTTATATAACGCCCACTTATTTTTCCGAAATCCGAAGGGCCAACCCACGGAATATCCCCATCCCAATATTCGGCCTCCGTAGATTTCGGAGTCGCGCCATTATAAACATCGAATAAAACACCTATCATTATGTTTCTAAATTTCACGATGCCACCTCTTCGACTAGTATTGAGATGTCGCGTTCCGAATTGCGAAGGTCGATATCAATTAAGTCAAGGTCTCTGGGTTCTTGATAAATATGAAAATATTTACTGAAGTTAAATTCGTATCCGATTCGGCCAATACCCTTTTCAGAGTGGTCCACATAGTTTTTATCTATCCATGCATCTGGAATGTGAGGCCTGATTTCCGTCTCCAGGAACTCATTCAAATCCCTTCTGAATGGCACGATTTCATAGTCCCGAAGCTCGGTGTCGGGTTCGGGATTGCCCTTGCTATCTGTGCAGATATCGGCATCCCGGTCCCGCTCGGCCAAGGCGGACAAGAGTGCCCTTTTCAGCGGCGCGCCGATCTTAAAGTCGAGCGAGGCCAGCGCGTCGGTCAGCTCATCGGCGAACCTATCGCGATTTGTGAAGATGCGGTCCGGAAGTGCGCTCAGGGCGTCGAGCACCGCCCGTTGCTGCTCATCGTTCAGCTTCTGAAACGCTTTTTCATCAGGTAGGCGCGCAAGGCGTTCATCACTTACCTGGAAGTTCAGGCGAAGCGGGCGTTCGACCCGAATTTCCCGATAACCGAAGTCCGAGGTTTCAAAAATCTTCGAAACGTCGTCATGCCCACTCTCGCCATTGAGGAAGTCCGCATAAAGCCGGACGATCTCTGCGCGGGCCTCGTCAGGGATTTCACGTCGCTTCTCACCGAGCGATTTACGCATAGACTTCCAGAAGCGCTCTCCACTGGCATCAATCAACTGCACCTTGCCTCGGCGGCCGGCTGGCTTCCGATTTGTCAGGAGCCAGACATAGGTTTGAATGCCGGTATTGTAGAATAGGCTGGTTGGGAGGGCGATGATTGCCTCCACCCAATCATTTTCGAGCATCCAACGGCGGATTTCACTCTCGCCGGACTGTGCACCGCCTGTAAAAAGCGGCGAGCCGTTCATGACGATGCCGATGCGAGAGCCGTCTTCGTCATCGCGCATTTTCGATATCATGTGCTGAAGGAAGAGGAGCTGGCCGTCTGAGATGCGGGGTGTGCCTGCACCAAAGCGCCCCTCGAAACCCATATTTTCCGCTTCGGCCTTTACGACATCCTGATCGTCTTTCCAGTCAACGCCGTAAGGCGGATTGGAAAGCATGTAGTGGAAGCGCTTGCCCGGATGTGCGTCCTTACAAAGCGTGCTTTCGGGTGCGATATTTTCCGGATCATGTCCGGTAATGAGCATGTCTGATCGGCAAATGGCGTAGGATTCGTCGTTTAGCTCTTGGCCGAACAGCTCGACACGGATTGACGGGTTGAAATCTCTAAGCGCCTCTTCGGTCAGCGCCAGCATACCGCCCGTACCACATGCGGGATCGTAAATCTGGCGAATGATGCCGCGCCCAGTAAGCTTGGCGTCGTCATTAGCGATCAGAAGATCGACAATCAGGCGAATGACTTCGCGCGGGGTGAAATGCTCCCCTGCGGTCTCATTCGATATCTCCGAAAAGCGCCTGATCAGCTCTTCGAAGAGATACCCCATCTCTAGGCTGGAGACGGATTGCGGGTGAAGGTCGATCTCACAGAATTTCTCAAAGACGCTCCAGAGTACGCCCTTGTCGTTTAGGCGCTTAAGCTGGTCCGTGAAAAGGAAGCGCTCCAGGAACATCTCCTGGACCGTCGGCGAGAATTTGGTGATGTAGTCGATCAGATTTTGATGGAGCTGACCCGGCTCTTGGCCACGCAGGCTTTCGAAGGTGAAGCGCGAGAGGTTGTAGACCTTGATGTTATTCCCAACCGCGCCGTAGAGGATCATATCGCGCGTGGCTTGATCGGCATTTTCGGGGATATTTTTTGCGGCCTGTAAGACCGCCTGCTTGGAATCCTGGAGAAGGCAATCCAAGCGGCGCAGGACGACAAACGGCAAAATCACCTTGCCATATTCGGACTGTTTGAAGCGCCCACGCAGCGTTTCTGCGATAGACCAGACAAATCCACTAAGGTTTTTGATGTCGCTCACAGGTCCCCCATTTCATTTCGAAGCCAGCAACGGCCCGAGCAGTCTAAACTTTCCAATTAGCCTATCCACTAAAGGGCTGATTGTGAAGAAGTTTTTTCAACGCAAAGATGTTTTCACTCAGTGCTTTGGCGGGTGCGGGGAGAGCGAAATCTCCCTGCGAGTAGGGTTTCAAGGGCGGCGATACGCCCTGATCCATGGTTCGGGTGCAGCGGTGGAGAGGGATGATCTCCAAGGCCCTGCTCGTGTTCAATCGGCGAAACGGTTGCCATGGGGGTATTGGGGGAGCTTGGAGGCTCTCCTGATCTGTGATCGAACGGCTGCACGTTCGGACATGGGGAGGTGTCGGAGGGGAGAGGTCATTCTCCGCCTCTGATGAGGGATCAATCGGCGATACGATTGGATGGTGCTGGACAGGTTAGATGCCTGGGAAGCGCCACGGCTGGGGTATCCAACAGGGGGCGCAGCGCCCCTTTGGCAAGGTCGGCGTTGTAGTACAACGCACACCTTGCGCGTTAGCGTTAAGTCTCCAAAGGGCGGAAAAAGCTATACCTTAGAGGACTCTGGGGAATCGACCTTACAGGACTCGATTAAACCGCGCGGGTGGGTTCCTGGCCAGATAAAATGCTCCGAGGTGAAGCAGTCGATGGAGCCCGGCCATGTCGGATTGGGAGCAAGGCCATGCTAGGAACAAAGGCCAAGCTGTTCGCGCGTTCACTCAGCCGGAAAAGCCGGCAGAGCGTAAAGCGGATCACGCGACGGATATCCTGATGGGGAAAGCCCGTACCTATCGAGAAGCCCATAAAGAAGTGTCCGCGCATGAACGGAAGCGGGCGGTACCCAACCCCCAGCTGACCCCTGCCGGAACGCTAAGGCGTGATGGGGACGCCGTGGGTCGCCAAGCTCAAAAACAAGGCGCACGCGAGCGTCTTGAAAAGGCGGAGCGTATGAAGGCGATACTCAAACAACAAAGCCTGGAGCGCGAGCGGACGCGAGGGCGATAGCAGTCATGCTCCTCACTAAGAACAGGAACCATCACACTGCCTCGTGCCCGAGTTATACTCGTCCCTAAAGCAAGCGGCGGGGGTTGCTCCGCCACAACCTGGTGCTGGACTATACGTACCATGACCACCTAGTGGATTACAATCTTCAACAAGCCCTATGTGACCTATCCTGGCGCATCCTAGGACCACTCGATTTGCGAGATAACTACATGAATTTCCTGTATCGGGGTGACAGGCAGTGGTCTCTATAGTCCATGTATCGCTTTGGCTGCCGACTGTAACCTCGATATTGTTTGCGGCTCCCGATGCAGATGGCGTGTAAGCTCGAAGCTGAACCGAGTCGCCATCCTGGACGCTGGAAGAGCCGGACAGCCAACCACCGCCATTAATGCGGAACTCTGGCGAACCTCCCCCAGAAACTGTGACTGTTTCGATTACATTAATGTCTGATATTGTGACGGAGTTTGATGTGACAAGAGTATTCTGACTTTGCCCGGAAAGGTCATTGAAATTGCCCGCAAAGCTAGCTGGGTCATTATCAACTGCACCAGATGGCACGAATCCAGTGTACGGCACGCCGCCGCCCTCGGGGAAAAACACGTGGCATTCACGGTTAGCCGGGGCCGCCGGATTCGCGTAGTCGCCTTCCGGCGTCTCATAGGAAACCTCTTCTGGCTGACAGCCGTTTACAATCGTTAAGCGCCACTTGGCGGCATTGATCGCACTTTCGAAGTTCTCGCTTTTTGCCTGATCAAGCTCATTCTCTTCTTTGGTGATATCAATCACACCACCGCCTGTAGCCTTAGTGACGGCATAGCCAAGCGCGGCGAATAGTGCCACCGCCAGCAAAATTAAAAATAAGACGTTTCCTGATCTCCAAAAGCTCATTTAATTATTGTAATAAAATAATGAATTATCATAAAGGAAAAACTTCGAACCTGATTTGGTTTAAATAAATGCACCAAACAGGACTTAATTAAACCAGACGGCTCTCCCTGTCCCTTCCTAAGCTTTCAAGTGTGCTCGCGCTTTGGCGGGCGCTTAAGCTTGGAGAGTGAGAAATGGAAAACGCATTTGAAGCGTTTATGTCAGGCTTGCGCGAACGCGCGGCCTCTTTGGGTAAGGCTTTGGGTCGCTTTGCCAGCGGTAAGGCCTTACCCGTTCTGTGCGGCGGTACTGCGGCTTTGATCCTTTTGATTGTGCTCCTGCCCAGTGGTGGAGGTAGTGGCTCAGATGCGGATAATCCGTATGCGGCCTATGGCATATCAATGCCTGCTGATGGCGGTGCGGGATTGTTTCAGGGGCTTACTCTGGTCAGCCTGATCTCAGGCTTTGTCATCGGCGCGGTGCTGGTCGGTATCGTGGCTCTTTGGAACTATATCGAGAAGAACCATGGCTGGACTGTCTTGGCGCTGTTTGCTGCTGTGCTGGTCCTGATCGGCGATACCTCGAACAATATCGGCGTTTCCAGCTCAACCAGCTTCCTCGCATTCTTGCTCGGCTTTGCGGTCGGGGTGGCCGTGATCGCAAAGCTGTTTGTCAGCGTCACTCCGAAGACGGAGCTTTCTAATATCTTTGGTTCTTCGCGTTGGGCACGGCTTGCCGACCTCAAACAATGGGGGTTGCTGGGCAAGCTCGATGAAGGTGATGGGCTGTTCCTGGGTGAAGAGGTCGATACCGGCACTCCGATCGTATATCGCGGCGATATGCACGCGCTCACCGTTGCGCCGACGCGTACCGGCAAGGGTGCGACGGCGATCATCCCGAATTTGCTGCGTTCCAAGGGATCAATCCTTGTGATCGATCCTAAAGGTGAGAATGCTCGGCGGACGGCGGCGCGCCGAAAAGCCGGCGGCCAAGCCGTTCATATCGTCGATCCCTGGAAGGTCTCCACCGAGGCCGATCGATACGGCTCCGGGGCGGATGCGGCGCTACTGGCGCGGTTCAATCCACTCGACGCGCTTGATCCAGATGATCCTGATCTGGCCACTGATGCAATGATGCTGGCCGATGCGCTGGTCGTCTCATCAGAGCGCGAGCCGTTCTGGACCGATGAAGCCAAGGCGATGATCTACGGCTTCATCCTGTATGTGGTCACAGACCCGCATGAGGAAGGGCAGCGTACGCTTGGGCGTGTGCGCGAGATTTTGTGCCTGCCTCCTGCGACCGAGTTCGATGATGAGGGGCTGACGGGCACTCAGGATGAGATCGTCATCCGCATGGCGGAGTCCGATCATCCGTTGGTGAAGACCAGCGCGCACCGCCTGGCGCAAAAGGACATCAAAGAGCGGTCCAACGTTACCTCGACCGCGCAATCCAATACGCACTTTCTGGATAGCCCTGTGATCCGGGATAGCCTGAGCCGCTCGGATTTCTCCTTTGGTAATCTGAAGCGTGAGGCGGCGAGCGTGTATCTGGTGCTGCCGCTCGATCGGTTGCCCAGCTTCAATCGTTGGCTGCGCCTGTTAATCACAGCGGCGATGATCGACCTGACGCGCACGCCTGCCAAACCGGACAGCGAGCCGGTGCGTGTGATCCTGGATGAGTTTGCCGCGCTGGAAAAACTCAAGAGCGTGGAGACGGCCTTCGGCACGATGGCCGGACTCGGCGTCCAGCTCTGGGTGATTACGCAGGACTTCTCCCAGCTCATGCGCCTTTATGGCGATAAGGGCTGGCAGACTTTTGTGAGCAACTCGGGCGTCTTCCAGTACTTCGGAAGCCGCGACTACGAGACGGCCAAATACGCTGAGAACCTGACCGGCCTGACCACGCTCAAGAAGCGTTCGGTGAGCATGGGCTGGTCACGCGGTGGCGGAGCTGGCGGAAGTAACTTCAGCTCAAATGACGGTATCTCTATCGATGATGTCCAACGGCCTCTCGCCTATGCCGATGAGATGATGACGCTGCACCGTGATCTTCAGGTGCTGTTTGTCGAGAACCGCTACCCGATTGTCGCCAGAAAGCATTGGTGGTTCCGCCAGGCGCATTGGAAAGCGCTGCTGGAGCAGGTGAAGGCTAAACCTGCGCTGCCTGATAAGGCTGAGCGCGATGCGTTCTTTCAGTCTCTGCCTAAAGGGGCGCCACCGGCTGACGCGTCATGAAGCGCGGGTGTTCTTGATTTGTAAGTCAAAGCGATAGCGCTCGCTTATGGATGCAACGGCCCTGGGGAAACCTGGGGCCGTTCTTCTCTGGCGTTACGATCCAAATGGGATGCATCCAAGCGGGCGTTTCGCTCTCACCCCTCCAAACAAACACCCGACTACAAGCCGGACAGATGACGGAGGGCGCCATGCCTGAGATAATTGATGAACACACACTAAGCCGCCTTACGGTCAGCGAGTTGCAGTTCCTGCTTCAAACGCTCCAGCGCGAGATCGCTGCATTACCGGAAGGCTCAAGTTCGCGATCTGCGGCATTCGCGAACGCGCAGCGAGTGCGGTATGCGCTCACGGTGAAGCGTATGGGATCGCCCAGCCTATAGCTGGACGACCCACTGACGGCCTCCGATTTCGATATCGGTGACATCGCCGCCGATCCGAAGGTCACGGGCGAAGGCGTCGATATCGATATAATAGCGGAGGCTCTGAGGGACTTCGTTCAAGAGGCCGGTGCTCTCGATATAGTCCTCGGCATATTCGGTGATCGTGCCTTCGAAAACGATCACATCATCGAGGCGATCAAGAATATCCTCAGCGGCCAGGCACTCATAGCCAGCGAGGTAGATGGCGCGGACAGACTCTTCGTCGTCCATGTCTTCAAAATGCTCGAACCAGAGTTCGAGATTGGCCTGGTTGACGCCGATCGCTCTGAACAGCTCGCAGTTGTCGCCATCAATGAATTGGATCTCAAATTCCTCGACCGGCTGGCCGTATGCGTTGCAATGGCTTTCTGCTTTCTCGCGATACTCGTCGATGGAGCTGAAATAGAAGCCTGTGGCTGAGATGTCGTAAGGCGTGGCGTGGTAGATGTTCGTTGTCATGTTGACCTCCTTTGTTTTGAACGCAGGAAGGTCGGGCGGCTGGAATGAGGCGAAGCTGCAAGTCACTTCTCGGTGCTGGTGCGGTAAGTGACTTGTGGCTTTGCCGCCAGCCGCCATGAATGCGTATCACTCAAAGCGAAGCGGCAATGTGAGGGCGTTTATCGTCGCTCGGCCTGCAATCATGCTCACACATTCGTATGCAGCCTTTTCTCAAGTGAAGATGGAGAGGGGCTTGAGGAATGTTCGTACAAATGCCTGGGGGCGAAATTCGAACAGAATTGCAAACTTTTTACACAATCGGAGGGCCGATTTTCCTTAAGGCACTGAATTAAAACAAAAAAATTCCTGAAAAAATTTTGAAGCCGTACTACCGGTTTCATTTGATAATCCTGCCACTGGTTGCCATCCTTGTAGTCACGCAAATGATGTCGGGGGAGATTTAGGGTGCCTCCGCGAAGTAGAGAGCGGACATTAAGGAATTGTTTACAAATCATTATTTACAATTAAAGTATAGTTTCTTATTCTATTTAAGAATGACGTCCTTTGCGTGCGTGAAGAGCAAACGACAAAGGGTACGGCAATGGAAGATTTTACTCTCCCCCCAAAGCCGGAATGTCTTCAGGACTTCCGGAAGGTCGCGCCGAAGCTGCGCTTCGATCCGGCCACTTACGCACACTATCTGGCTGAATACGACCTGACTGAAGAGCAGCAGCTCACGCTGATGCGTATGGTCTGGGACTTCATGATGATGGTGGTGGATGCAGGTTTTGAGTTGGATTCCGTGAGCTTGGCTTCCAGCGAGCTAATGGAGCCTGATGACGAGCCATCAGAACAAAAAGAACAGGACAATAAGGAGGACCCGTCGCCATGACAGAACGACAATACGCAAAGCAAGGATCGATCGCCGCGATTTATTGCCGGGTCTCCAGTGTCAAGCAAACCACCCAAGGTGACGGCCTGCGGTCTCAGGAGACGCGTTGTCGCGAGTATGCGGGCCATCGCGGGTATAATGTCGTTGAGGTTTTCACTGATGATATGAGCGGCGGAGTCGCTGAGCGTCCTGGCATGAAGCGGATGCTCAATTGGCTGGATGCCAATCGCGACCTCAACCCCGTGGTCATCATTGATGATGTGTCGCGCTTGGCGCGCGGGTTGGACGCGCATATTGCACTGCGCACCTCAATCGGCGGAGCTGGCGGAAAGCTGGAAAGTCCCTCTATCGAGTTCGGCGAGGACTCTGACTCGATGTTGGTTGAAAACCTCATGGCATCGGTATCGCAGCATCAGCGTCAGAAGAACGCTGAGCAAACCCGCAATCGGATGCGTTCGCGTGTCATGAACGGGTTCTGGCCTTTTAAGGCTCCGAAAGGATATCGCTACGAGAAAAGCTCTAGCGGCAAGGTGCTCGTCCGGGATGAGCCATTGGCTTCGATCATCCAGGAGGCTTTGGAAGGGTTCGCGCGTGGCCGGTTTGGTTCACAAGCGGAGGTGAAGCGCTTCCTGGAAGCGCATCCTCTTTATCCAAAGGACCTGGATGGTCACTGGATTCGAGCGCAACGGATCACAGAGCTTCTAACGCAGCCGCTTTATGCTGGACTCGTATCCAAACCTGAATGGAGCATAGATGAGCGCCCTGGGCAGCACGCAGGCCTAATTTCAATCGGCACATATGAGCGGATCAAGGAGCGCCTTCAGCGACCTTCCAAGCACAAGGTTCGCAAGGATATCAGCGAAGACTTTCCTGTGCGCGGAGCAGTTCATTGCGCTGATTGCTCCAAGCCGCTTTCGTCCTGTTGGTCAAAGAGCCGGACGGGAAAGAAGCATCCATATTACTTCTGCTATAACCGGAAATGCGAGAGCTACCGCAAATCCATCCGGAAAGATGATGTCGAGTCGGCGGTCACGCAGGCCTTGCAAAGCGTGACGCCACACAAGCCCGTGCTCGCCTTGGCGAGAGCTATGCTCAAAGACATTTGGGATAGCCGCATCAAAGGCGCTCAGGAGGCTCTCAAGCAAGCTGAAGCGCGTATCAGAGAGCTAGACCAGCAAGTCGCGACCTTGCTTGACCGAATTGTGGTGGCGAGCAACCCGCGTGTGATCCAAGCCTACGAGCAAAAGATCGACGCTCTTGAGCGCGAGAAACGCATGATCGGCGAGAAGGCTCGTCATCAGAGCGCTCCGAAGCATAGCTTCGAGGAGTTGTTCGAACTCGCGAGCGAGATTCTCTCAAACCCTTATGAAATATGGAGAAAGGGCTCTTTAAGCCTGCGTAAAATGGTCCTGAAAATGGTGTTTCCGAACGGTATTGAATACGACAAGGAAACAGGTGTTCGAACCACCGATTTGTCCTTACCATTCAAGGTGTTAGAGTCTATGAAAATGGGAAAATGTGAAATGGCGCGTCCTAGAGGATTCGAACCTCTGGCCTTTGGCTCCGGAAACCAACGCTCTATCCGGCTGAGCTAAGGACGCGCAACTATTATAAACAAGGAATTACCAGCTTTTCATAGAAAGGGCAAGATAAAGCCATGCCTAGGCTGCATCACGTGTAAGCTGCAAAAAGACATCCTCGAGGTCACTTTCTACGACGCGGATATCAGCGATCTGCATCCCTTCTTTTTGAAGGGCGGCAATATACTGCTCAACCGAGCGGTCACGCGGGCTGTAAGTAAAGCTGATTTTGGCAGATGCTGTTTGCTCTGCGCCCAATTCACGCAAGCTTTCGGGCAATTCAGCCACATCCTCTGTCAAAGTAAATGTAATCGTTTTGCCCTCGATACGAGACAAAAGTGCGTCCTTACTGTCACAGGCGATAATCTTACCGTGGTTGATAATAGCAATGCGGTCGCAAAGACGCTCAGCCTCTTCGAGGTAGTGCGTCGTCAGCAAGATTGTTTTGCCCTGCCTGTTCAGCTCAAGCACATTATCCCAAAGCTGGCGGCGCAATTCAATATCAACACCCGCAGTCGGCTCGTCCAGAATTAAAATCTCAGGATCATGAACCATTGCCTTTGCAACCATGAGGCGGCGCTTCATCCCGCCGGAAAGCTGGCGCGACCAAGTATTGGCCTTATCAGTGAGGCCAACAAGCTCTAACAGCTCATCCGTGCGGCGCTGCTTTTTCGGAACACCATATAGACCGGCCTGAATGTCAAGGACTTCACGAGGCGTGAAGAACGGATCAAATGCAATTTCCTGTCCGACAATGCCGATTTTCCTGCGACTTTCAATCGGATGCTGATCCAGATCAAGCCCCGCGATCTCTGCCGAACCGCCTGTCTTTAAAACCAGACCGCCGAGAATATTTATCAATGTCGATTTCCCTGCACCGTTCGGCCCCAAAAGAGCGAACATCGATCCCTTAGGAACCCCGAGGATCACGTCATCCAAAGCCTTCTTCTCAGACGCTTTTCCTGTTGCGGCGTAAACCTTACTTAAATTACGAATATCTAGTGCATTTTCTCTCATAAGCCGTAATGTAGCGCTTACACTGTATAAGTCCACTTATATTTTGGTCTCCCATTCCCTTGATTTTGGTAATTATATATCACCAATCACTCACTATACATAATTTTCTGGACAAATCGGTTTTCCCGTGCTAACCAAGCCTTATGTCTAGTTTATTGCAAGCCTTTGGAACACGTGAATACGCAGACAACGCCTGCGCTGTGCCGGTATGTCTCAACACCGATGCGCCCGACCTTAAAAAAGCAAAAACTTTACTCAAAAAATTAAACGACATTTTCAATGTTGCCTCGGAAGGCAAAATAGGTTTCATCCTTTATGGTGGCGCGCTAAGAGATCAATATCTGCATGAAAACGATTTCGCACATAACCACATTCATGATTTAGATATCATTGCCTCCGTGCCAGAGATATTCAAAGACAAAAACTTTTTATCCATTCCTGATATCATAAACGCATTATACACCCTTCAGAAGACTGGCTTTATAGAGAAACTTCGCTTTAACGACCGTCATTTTGATCAATTCCGCGAAGGAAGCTTTGCTAATGTGAACTTCAACTTCGGCGGCATTCGTGTTGATTTAAAGCTTGTGAACACCTCGATCACGCATGAAATGATCGCACTGCACGGAGACGCAACCATTAATGCCATCGCAATGAACAGTGACGGAAACGTGTTAGCTCATGAACGCTTGCCGGATGATGCTGCGGGTGCACTTTATCGCTGTCGCGTTGTTACAGGAAAAGAGCGAGGCATTTCCGAGCAGCGTTACAACCGCTTCTCAAAACGACCCGGCCGCGACGGTTTTCACTTTGAATATGCGTAAGCGCCAAACACGCTATGCCAAGAACTCCAACGACACGCCCCGAACGCCGATATAAAGACCCATATACAAAAGCTGTTCCTTTGCATATAAACATTGATGCCCCCGCGCTCGGCAAAGCAAAACGATGCCTTATAAAATTAAACAGCGTTTTCAATTTATCTGTTGATCCGGCAAAAGGAGCCATTTTGAATGGCGGCACGATAAGAGATCTATATCTCAATCTTTTCCATACGCAAAAGATCAGCCCCAGAGACTTCGATATTATGCTACCCGCTCAGGAGGTATTTGCACGCAACATCGATATCAGATCCCTTAATGATATAAGAGAGCGGCTAAATTCAATCGAAGAGATCACAGATATAGCCAGTATTTCATTTGAGCAGCGTTATCGACTTTGGTTCCTAAACACCTATTTTATGATCTTGCACTTCAAATATGAAGGTCAGGCCGTTGACCTTAAAGTCAGCTATACACCCTCTGATCTGGAAAACGCAGCTGTTTACGGAGATGCGCCGCTCAATTCCGTCGCAATGGACGCCTCCGGGAAAATATTTGCCCATCCCGATTTTGAAAAACACGCACAAGAGGGTCTTTATAGCTGTCGCACCCTTGGTTCGAAAGCGAAAAGAAAGGCCTATAGGCGCTATCAACGTTTTATCCAAAAGCCTGGATGTGAGACGTTCAACTTCGAGTGCGCGAAATCCTAGCGAAAATGTGGCATACAGGCCTTTAACAAACCCGGTTTGCCGATATCTGAAAGCGTAAAAGGCCTCATATTATGAGCTAAAAATGTGCCCTCATGACCTTGACCGGGCACAGAGACAGAATGAGTCTGCGATGTTTCTTTTGGCCAGTTATTATTGTGAACGTAAGACCAGCCACTTGAAATAGCACTCCTTACAACGCCGATCACTTCGCGGGCTCTGTAACGGTTATCCGAATCTATGGGTTTTACAATAACCCACGCACCATTATTGAAAGATTCTTTTGCCATGGCTAACTCTCCTATAACCATCATTAAAGGAAAGAAAGACCATATGTCAACAATATATTATGTAATAATTTCGTCTGCCGCCCAATCGGGCAAATGGCTATCCAGCCATTTTTTAGCGGATTGTTCCCCTTTTAAATGCCAGTCCCACCACGCCAAAGAGCTGACCTGTATGATACGCTCATGTTCGGGGATCTTGTCATAGCCCTGAAGCTGTCCTCGAGATCCCGCAAAAACCATATGATCGCCGTCCTTTAAAATGACAGAGCGTCGATCAGGGTGGCTAGCATACTGATCGACGCGCAAGCGCTTCTCATAGGGTTCGCCACGTAGTGGAGAAAGGTCATTTGTACCCGTCATGCATAAAATCGGCATATCGAGGGGAGCATATAATGTCTCGGGCGGATGTTTCTCTTGCCAATGGGGGAGCTGTGAATACGCAATATGCGCCTTGAAACGAGGCTCTTTATAGCTGCTCAAATCGTCCTGAGACGGGCCGTAGGGCTGTCCCGCCATCACTTGCGTCGTCAAAGCTCCATAAGAATGCCCCGACATACCAAGGCGCGACAAATCAATGCGTTCAAGCAACTCTTTATCGGGCAGTGCGCCCCTTTCCAACTGGTCAAGCACAAAGGGGACATCATGGAAACGCGCAAGCGTGTCCTCCCATGTAATATCTGTATTACGGATGATATCCCAGGGATGCCCCTGCTTCCCTTGCCACAGACTTACATCTGTTCCAGGGTGTTGGATATTCAACACAGCATATCCATGTCCCGCCAAATAGCGGCTTAAGAATCCTGCGCCGTCACGCCCGCCACCAAGGCCATGTGACCACACAACAAGCGGCAACCCTTTAT
Organism: uncultured Alphaproteobacteria bacterium; assembly: GCA_964010795.1. GTDB lineage: Bacteria > Pseudomonadota > Alphaproteobacteria > Micavibrionales > UBA9664 > CAXGMH01. The sequence continues at coordinate 9,136 of CAXGMH010000007.1, read as the reverse complement.
TATCGGATACCACCTTGGGTAAGTAGAGTTTGTATGGGATTTTGCGATTCTGGCGCCTCTCATCCATCCACTCTCCGCGGTGGATCGCAATGGCCGGCAGGTCATCCGGGCTTATATCGTGCTTGTTCCAACTCACAGTGAATAAAGATCCAGATTAATCATCATCTTTCTTACGGAACTGATCCAGCGATATCACCTCGCCCTTTTGATCCTCTTCCGCTTTATCCTTATTGCCCTTATCGGCAAGACCTTCGGGCAAGTCACCAGTCACGGGCTCATCGCTGTCATCGTCTCTGTCCTTTGTCAAAGGCTGGAACTGCAACGCAAAATTCACGGACGGATCGGCAAAGATCGTGATTGCATTCATAGGTACCGTAAGACGCTCTGGAATATTATTGAAAGATAGCGTCACACCAAGGAATTCATCATCAACCGTCAGGTCATAGAATTGGTATTGCAGCACAATCGTCATTTCTTTTGGGTATCGCTCATGCAGATATTCCGGGATATCAACGCCCGGATGGTCTGTCTGGAAGGTAATATAGAAGTGATGGTCACCATGCAGACCCTGGTCGCGCACCTCACCAACGGCTTGTTTCACAACACCGCGCAAGGCTTTTTCAACCATTTTATCATATCGTAGCTTTTCCGATTCCTGCTTGGCCATATCGTCCTCGTTATTCCTTTTTTTGTAATGTATAAAGAATTAAACTCGAACACAACCCGTGACAATCTCTTAGCGCATTGTTTTTTCGTAACATTTGTCAAATGAAGAAAAAAAGGCGCTCTTAACGAAATTTTGATAAAAAACAATCTATTCTTAAGGGTTGAAGGGCGTTAGACTGAGGCTACTATGTCAGAAGAAATAAAAGAAATAAAAATCGAACACCTTAGCCGCAAGCGTTTATATAAATCCGGCACACGCATCTTTGAAAAAGGTGATCTGCGTTCGGATGCCTACATCATTGTCGAAGGAAAGGTTGAGATTATCACGCTTCGCGATGGTAAGGAGGTCGTTGGCGCGACCCTTGGAGCAGGTGAGATATTCGGAGAAATGGCCTTGCTTGAGGGCGGAACTCGTACCGCTGCCGCGCGTGCCGCAGAAGACACAGAAGTCTTTGCCATCTCCAGACAAGTGCTCAGAGAGCGCATGACCGGCATCGATCCGATCGTCGGGATGCTTATGTCTTTGCTTATTGACCGCTACCGCAAGGCACGGATGTATGTTCCCGAATCGGTTGAGATACCTAATGCCGATGTCATACTCGACCGCCTGAAAGAGGCAACCGGAGACCAAAAGGAAAATCTATCGCAGGAAGACTATCTTGAAAAAGGGCTGGTCCCAGAAATCCTCGAAGATCTTGCCTTCCAGCGCCGCATCGCTTTTAAAGAGCTGGAAATGGAACAGCGCCTGCGCGAGGCCATAGACAGAGACGAATTTTCACCAAGGTTACAGCCGATCGTATCGCTTGAAGATGGCTGCGTTCGCGGATTCGAGACACTGATCCGTTGGGAAGATCCGGTAGAAGGCCTTATCTCGCCGGCATCCTTTATCCCTGTCGCCGAGCGCGTCAACATGGTTCACCACCTCGACCAATCCATGCTACGCCAAGCCTGCCGTCTTGTGCCCGAGCTTAAGAAAATGGCAGAGGGACGTTTGGACGATCTTTTCGTATCAGTCAACCTGTCCGGTATCAATTTCGAGGACGGAAACCTCGTTGAAGTGATTGATAATATCATCAAAGATAGTGGTACCGATCCAAGACATATCAAGCTGGAAATCACGGAAAGTGCCTTGATCGCCGACCCGGCCAATGCGCAAGAGATTCTTGATGGATTGAAAAACCTTGGGGTTGCTATTGCTCTGGACGATTTCGGGACAGGATACTCTTCACTCGGCTATCTACATAAATTCCCGATCGACAGCATTAAAATCGACCGTTCTTTTGTTAGCCAGATCCAGCATGAGAATAAATCAGTCGACATTATTAACGCCATTATCGGCCTTGCAGACAGCTTCAAAATGAATGTCATCGCCGAAGGTATCGAGGATATGCATGACTGGAATGTGCTCAATAATATCGGCTGCGAAATGGGGCAAGGTTATTTGTTCGGACGCCCTCTGGAAGTCTGTCAGCTAAATGATTTCATTCGCAAGAACCTGCGCCTTGATGAAAATTGTCTGTCTCCTTTGGAGGCTGCGAAAAAGTCAAAGGAAGAAGCTGAAAAGGCTCGCGCAGAAGGCACTGCTCCGGAAGAAAAAGAAGAGCCTTGCGGCTCTTCGATATTCGCTTAAATCTTAAAAACTTGCTTAGCCAGCGATGTATTACGCTAGTAATGCCCGCAATCTTTGCTCGGCCGTAATCAGCATAGAGAGAGATATATCGCCCTGTTTCTTGATATCTTTGACAAGGGAATCATATTGGCGAATACCAAACTCATTCGCTGACACCCAGCTCTCAAACGCCTCCTGCCCATTGCCGTCGGTCTTGTCCGAACGGCTGGCTCTGGTTGCATTCATACAGCGCATGGCAATATTGGTCTGTGTCATGAAGAACTGATCGATAATGCCGTAAAGCGCTTCTTCTTCCCAGTGACCGCCGCTGGATAGGCTGCGCGCCGTATTGCGAAGCCAGACAAGTGAGAAGCGAGAGCCAATTGCGTAATAAAGTTCGGCAGCCCCTTGAATATCAAGCGGTGTTTTCTTGTATATCTTGATGATATCGGGTGCCGCCACCAGATTTTGCATCATCGCCAGTTTGCGCGCTAATGTCAGCGTAAATCCTTCTTTTTCATATGCTTTGGTGCGCTTCTCAAGGCTTGCCTGCAAGTCACGCGGCAATATCTTGAGCAACACTTTGAACAATTGCTGGAAGCCGTCGGCATAAAAGCTCATGGTCGCATCGCAGTCTTTCATCAAATGAGGGCGATCCAAGAACCACATCATCGTATATTCAACCAGGCTTGAGATATCTTTAAACCCTTCAAGCTGGGCCTTGGCCGGTACTTTGTTATCCGTCGCCTCGACCGATTCCCAAAGTCCGGGCAGGTCAAACATATGACGCACGATCAAATAAGCCCGCACGACATCTGCGACATTTGCCCCTGTACGATCCATACAACGATAGATAAATACAGGCCCCAAACGGTTCAAAACGGAATTGGTAATCTGTGTCGCGATAATCTCGCGGCGTAACCTGTGGTTCAAAATATCCTTCTTGTATTTATCGCGGAGCTTTTCAGGGAAATAATTGAACAGCCAGTTATTATTGCTATCCATATCCGGAATCTCTGATTCCAGCAGTGCGTTATAAAAGACGATCTTTGAATAACACAGCAACACAGCAAGTTCCGGCCTTGTGAGAGGCTGATCTTTGCGCATACGGTCTTGAGCCTCGTCAATATCAGGCAATGTCTCCAAAGTGCGATCAAGGCCAATTTGCTCTTCAAACACCTCAATCATATTCATATAGAACGTGAAGTTCGAGCCGGCATCCATTTCCAGCAAGGACAGAGCCTGGGTTTGTTGATAGTTATTGCGCAAACACGCCTGAGCGACATCTTCTGTCATCTCTTCGAGCAACGTATTCCGCTTCTTCAACGCAGCGGATGTTTTTGCATTCATGCCTGATTTAAGCAGGATTTTAATGTTCACTTCCTGATCTGACGAATTCACACCGGCTGAGTTGTCAATAAAATCAGTGTTAACTTTGACACCGTTAAGCGCCATAGCAATCCGCGCCTTTTGCGTCAGACCAAGATTTGCGCCTTCGCCAATCACTTTCATGCGGAAATCCTGAGCATTAATTCGCAAGGAATCATTGCCCTTATCAGAAACATCTTCATGGCTCTCATCGCGATCCTTAATATAGGTTCCGATCCCACCAAACCACAAAAGATCAGCTTGTGACTGAAGAATTTTACGGATCAATTCCGGCGGAGAAAGCTTATCCTCGCTGATATTGAATCGCTTTTTAATCTCGCTGGTCAAAGTCAGTGTCTTATCAGAACGAGAGAAGATCATCCCGCCCTTAGACAAGTAACGCTTATCATAATCACCCCAGCCTTTAACCTCATCAAAAAGGCGCTTGCGCTCTTTCCAGCTGGTTTGTGCATTCGGATCAGGGTCGACAAAAATATGCATATGGTTAAAGGCTGCGATCAGGCGTATGTGCTTTGACAAAAGCATTCCGTTACCGAAAACATCTCCGCCCATATCACCAATGCCGACTACATCGAAATCTTCGCTTTGTGTATCATGACCAAGCTCACGGAAATGACGTTTTACCGCCTCCCACGCACCGCGCGCAGTAATACCCATTTTCTTATGATCGTAACCAGCCGATCCACCAGAGGCAAAAGCATCACCCAGCCAGAAATCATATTCAGCAGCAATACCGTTGGCGATATCGGAAAACGTCGCCGTCCCTTTATCGGCTGCAACTACGAGATAAGGATCATCTCCATCAGGGCGGTTCACAGATTTCGGAGGCACAATCTTGCCCTTATCATCAATATTATCAGTGATATCAAGCAAACCTCGAATAAAGGTTTTATAGGCACCCACACCACGCGCTTGTTTTTCGTCACGAGACAATCCCGCCGGCAGGTTCTTAAGTACAAAGCCACCCTTAGAGCCAGTAGGAACAATAACACCGTTTTTGACCACTTGTGCCTTCATCAAGCCGAGCACTTCTGTGCGGAAATCTTCTTGCCTGTCAGACCAACGCAAACCACCACGAGCGACGGGACCGCCACGCAGATGTACGCCCTCCATTTCAGGCGCGTACACGAAGATCTCTGCCCAAGGCTTTGGCGACGGCACCTCACTCAATTTAGAGGAGCGTATCTTAAGGCTGATATAGCTCTTGTGCTGTCCCTCTTCATCCTTTTGATAGAAATTTGTACGCAATGTTTCCTGAACGATTGAAGCCATTGTCCGAAAAACACGGTCATATTCAAGCGATTCAACAGCCTCTAGGTAATGGTCAAATTCAACCATACATCCTGCCGCCTCGACCTTGCGATCTTTGACTGCCTTGTCAGGATTGTGGCGCGCATCAAACAAACGTACAAGCGCCTGTGCTATATGTGGATAGGTGTTCAGCGCACGACGGATCAATGCCTGTCCGTGGCTATAACGGATCTGGCGCATATAATGCGTATAGGCACGCAGCAAGGAAATCTGGCGCCAATTCAACCCTGCCTGAACAGATAAAGTATTCAGACTGTCATCTTCCATCTCTTTACGCCAAAGCTTGAGAAGCGCTTCTTCAAACGTCTCCTTAATTTCTTCGATCACAATCGGCTTGTCGTTATTGTTATTTGTCTCCATCAACAAATCATGAACCCAGACCTTATGATCGTAATCTTTCGGCGCGACTGTTTGCGGCTGCTCGGAGATAATACGGAATCCCATATTCTGAAGGATTGGCAGGATGTCAGATAACGCCACAGGATTTTCTGGGTGATAAAGCTTAAGCTGCATCTGGTTTTCAGCCAGATCTTCGGTCTTATATAGATCGATACAAAGTTCGCTGCCCTCATCAATAATTTTATTGATAAATTCGATATCGCGAACGGCTTGATATGCTTTGTAATTATCCTTATATGTGACAGAGAACGCATCCTTATAACGCTCAAGATCGGACTGTATGCGTCGCGCATCATTACCCATACGGCGCAGACATACAGAAAAACGCTCCTGCCAGTCCTGACCCTCTTCTCGCAAGCGGCCTTCGATCGCTGCAAAATCATGTTTCTTCTTATGGCTGTCCTGCGTCAAAACAATAAACAATACTCGAACCAGAGGGCTATCATCCATCATGGTGTAAAAGGTTGAGACTTTACCGTCAAACGCCTCTTCCAAAACGCCCGTGAAGATCTGTCTCAGTTTGGTATCAAATACATTTCGAGGGACGTACACCAGACAAGAGACATAGCGCCCGTAAATATCAATACGCGGATACATCGCAATTCTTTGGCATTCCTGCAAATCAAGAATAGACTGTGCATATTGAGACAATCTTTCCTGACGGATTTGGAAAATTTCGTCACGCGGATATTTCTCGAGAATATGCGTTAATGCGCGATAGTTATGCGTACGCTCCTTATAACCGCAATCATCAAGAACAGATTGAACCTTCTTTCGCAAAAGCGGTATATCAAATACAGAGCGCGAATAGGTAATCGATGTAAACAGGCCAAGGAACACATCTTCGCCAATAATCTGGCCGGAATCATCAAATCGCTTGATAATGATCGCATCTATGGGCACACAGCGGTGCACAGTTGCGTTCTTTTGAATTTTGGAAATTGTGACAATATCGGTCTCTTGTACGTATTTCTCGATATCATTCGGGAATAAGGCACCATCTTCATCCAAAAACTCACCGTTGCGGCTATCAGACAAGAGGCCAAGTCCGCTTTCCTTATCTTTAACAGCGCGCAAGCCATTTTTTTGTTTTTCGAAGCGGTACTGCCTATAGCCTAAGAAGGTAAAGCTGTCATCATGTAGGTATTGCAGGAAATCTTCATATTCCTTAGGCGGATAAAGGGCGTGCATTGTCGGGCTGTGATGCAAATAATCACGCACATCCCGCAATTTTGCCAACATTCCCTTCCAGTCACTCGTCGTCAAATCCACATCTTCGACCACTTGAATGAGCCTTGCTTGAAGTTCTTTCACTTGATTAGACAAGAGTAAATTATCTGTCTCCGCATAGATCAAGGAAACATTGCTGACATCAACCCCGACCTGTTCGGTGATAGAATATGTCGCAAGATCTGGACTGTCTTTGGTACTCTCGCTTTTCATCATCAAGCTAGGATGCACAATCCGTGAGAGGCGGTGCCCCGCCTCGTTAATCGCAGCGACCAAAGAGTCGATCAAAAACGGTCTGTCTTGTGAGAGCAAAGTAATGACAGTCTTTTGCTCTTCTTCGGCAACATCGGCCACGGATCTTATAATCAAAACAGGTTCACCGTTCATCGCCTGATCGAGACGTTGGAAAGCCTCTTTGACCATAGGCTCGAAAATTGTCCCATCAACCGTGCGCACTTCATCTTTGGACAAAGCCCCCATAAGAGCATTTAAAAGAAGGTCGTCTGCTTTGTTATTATTGTCTTTTTTCTTTGCAGTGTTAGCCATAGTCTTGCTTTTCTATTTTCGTTTCAGGAAGTCTTATATAAGTCGCATTTATGAGCCGTGAATAGCTGGCGCATAAAGATCGATAAATAATCGCGACGGACGCCCGTTTTCAGCGCGTATTAAATCTTCGGATTTGATACTGGCTTGTGACGAGAGCGCGATCACAACACGTACACCCTGCTCTTGCTCAAGGCTTTGAACAATCCAGCTTTCAAGAACAGGGGTTGTTTTTGAAAAAGCACCGCTTTCGGCCAAAGACCAGCTCGTTTGCGGCAATTCGATCACCAATAGCTGTTCCGCCTCATTCAGCGATATTTTATATTCCGGCACGCCTTCAACTTCCAAAACCAGCCTTAGCTTGTCACTGTGCTGGCCATGGCGCATTTTAACAACATTATGGGCCAAGCCTTCGGGAAGTGATTGCCCCTGAGCATTATATTCAAACAAATCAGATCCGGCCTGTTGAGCAGAGGCGGATACGCCCCCTGCTTTTGAAGGTGTTTGGCGAGTTGTGGGCGCCACCATAGGACGCGAAGCCTGCATTCTTAATTGACGTTGCTGCAACTCGTTTTGCTCTAATATCAAATCTTCAAGACGCGTAAACAAAACCATCATTTTATTCTCAAGCTCGGCAATGCGCGCATAGGCAGGTTGAAGCGCTGCGAGCTCTTCGGAAACAAGAGCGATATCACGTTCAATGTCGGCCATTTCAGCCTGTGTCAAATCAATCGGCATTTGTGCCTGACCTTCAAATTCCGGACTGTCTTCAGCCATCACATCATCATTCAGCCCTGTCACATTCTCGGGCAACTCGGTTGCCTCACGTGTAAGGATCAGATCATGTGGCTGCTCCAACGGCACATCGCGCATTCCCTCAGGCATTCCCTGTGGCTCTTTTTCAATCACAGCGCCCGTCGTACGCGAGAGTTCATCATAATATGTTTGACTATCCGCACCCTCTTCGCCTTGCCCAATACGCTCGGCGACTTCGCTTTGCGCCTCGACACGGCCTTTGCCAAAAGGCCATAGGTTTAAGCCGCCAGACCACGGCGCATTAAAGCTACATCCGGACACGCCCAACACTGCAACACACAGAAAAGAAAGACGGATAGGACGCATAAATGCATTACGGGTTACAGAGTTAAGCAATATAGACATAATATTAACGATCCTTTGGATAGATCTTGTATCCCGAAAAGACTAAGCTGTTCGCATACAATTGGTCAATTGTCTTTCTTTGACGCAATGAAGCATAAACACTATAAAACGCCGCATTTTACCTAATAAATAGAGGGGTTGAGCACTTATTCTACGCCCGGATCATTAGAAAAGCCGTCCATCCCTCAAGCTGAGCCACGCTTTCTACTTCAAAGCCACAAGCGGTATAAGTCTGCCGAACATCTTCGCTCTTCTCGTCGATAATGCCAGAGAGAATAAGATAAGCGCCTGCCTGCGTTGCCTGTGCTATCTGAGCGGCCTTCTCCTTTAAAACCGACGGCAAGATGTTAGCCAATACAAGATCAGCTTTTGCGTCTGTTTGCGCCCCCTCAAGCACGTCGGGAATGTTCTCGCCTTGCGCTATCGTGATCCCCGCAGGCTTATAAGCATTAGCCTCAAATGCAAGTTTTGTTGCTTGCACACTTTCATCCATACAATCAAATGCAGTCAGACGTGTCTCAGGCCAAAGCGCAGCACAGCTCAATGATAAAATCCCGCTCCCGCATCCGAAATCGATACAATGATCCGGCCTGTATCCGCGATCGTAAAGCATCTCTATGAGGTCAATCGCCAGCTTTGTGCTCATATGGCCTCCTGTGCCAAAGGCATGGGCAGCGTTTACAACAATAGCGCGTTTATGAATGTCAGACGGCAAAGCAGAAGCATTATCGACCGCCGTATATAAAAAATGTCGGCTCTCGTAAATAGCGGAACGGTCATAGCTGAGTCCAAGCCAGTCTTGCGGCGTGATACTTTTGGGCACCAAAT
>CAXGMH010000006.1:0-52523 GCA_964010795.1 uncultured Alphaproteobacteria bacterium | reverse complement strand
CTCAAATTATAAAAAACTGAAAAAGCCGTGGTGTTTTTTAAAATCTTAAAGGCTTATAGCATTAAGCCTTTCGGCCTGCAACAAATATGGTATGATCTTTTACAAGATTTAACAAAAATTCAGGAAATACAAATGGCCAGCGATTTTGACACAGCCAGAATGAACATGGTGCTTTCCCAACTTAAACCAAATGACGTCTATGAAAGCGATGTGCTGCGCGCCTTTGAATCTGTCCCGAGAGAGCAATTCGTAGATGAGGGGCGTGGTTCTCTGGCTTATGTCGATGAAGACATCAAGATCGCAAACCTCCGCTATTTGATGGAGCCATCCGTTTTTGCCCGCTTAGTCCAGCACGCAGACCTCAATAAAGACAGCTATGTACTCAGTATTGGCTGCGGTTATGGATATGGCCCAGCAATTCTCTCGAAACTCTGTAAAACTGTTATTGCAGTAGAAAGCGAACCAACGCTGTTCAAGGCAGCAAAGGAAAAACTATCGCCTGATTTTTACGACAATGTTGTGCTTGTTCAAGCGCCACTAAATGAAGGAAATAAAAAAGATGCGCCATATGATGCTATTTTTGTAGAAGGCTCCTGTGCGACAGCCCCGCAGGGTCTGCTTGAGCAATTAAGCGCTGAGGGCGGCAAGCTTTATTATATTGAGCGGCCACTGGACAGCCAATGTGGTCAAGCTATATGCATCCAACGTTATGGAAGTACATTTGGCAGAACACCTTTATTTGATGCAAATACTCCATATATAAAGGGTTTTGAGCCCGAGGAAGTATTCCAGTTTTAATAACCGTTATGGCCTCGCTCAAACACAATCATCTATTTTTAACCATTTTAGCATTGCTCTTATTACTTACTTGCAGCAACCAAAGTGTTCGAGCACAAGATAACAGTGCGGGCAGGGGGGTAGAGATTTCTGATGCTCTTACCCATACACTTGCGCGCAACCATGATATTCAAGCCGCGAAACATGAGTATTTCGTTCGTAAAGAGCAAATTCGTGAGGCAATGGCCGGTTGGTTTCCGCAAATCAGCGCCCAAGGCTCTTTGAATTATTTAGACTCTGACGTTAGTGGGCAAAGCTTTGCCAGTGGATCTGTTGAAAACACATCCAAACAATTTGGCGTAAGCCTTGAGCAACCGCTCTTCACAGGCTTCGAAGTTGACGGACAAGTCGATTCTGCGCGCTATCTCTTGCGCTCTCAATTTCAAAACTTGCGCCAGACGACACAGTCTATAGTAGTGGATGCTGCAACGGCCTTCATGGATGTTTTATTACAAGATTTCCTTACCACACTAAATGAAAGCAATGTTAAACGTCTAGAGGAGCAGTACCGCGCTGCAAGCTTGCGAACGAAAGCAGGTGAATTGACCCGCACAGATGTTGCGCAGACAAAAGCGGCTCTTGATTCCGCCAAAGCGCAGCTACGCCGCGTTAAAGGCGAAGCGGCAAAGGTCAAAGCACGCTTTGCGCAGCTAACGCATTTGCCCGAAAACACAGCCTTACTTGAACCCTTTGATCCAAGTTTCTCTATTCCTAATAGCTTAGAAGAAGCGAGCAATTTTTTGCACGCCAACAATCCGGAGATTTTAGAGGCACGTTTTATCGAGCTGGCGGCAAAAGAGGATATCGAGACACGCTTAGGCGCATTAATGCCTAAGATTGACCTAACCGCAGGCTATAATCGAGCTTTCGACCCAGATACAGGGGCTATTGAAGAATCTGAACAGCGACAGGTCGGTTTACGCGCTACACTTCCTTTGTATCAGGGGGGTGCTGATCGTTCTCGCTTACGGCAAGCCAAAATAACCGCCAATCAGCGCGCCATTGAAGTGCAATCAACGGAGAAACGCTTGCAAGAAGAACTACGCTCGGCTTGGGAGGACTGGCATACAGCCAAGGCAACCCTGACCTCAAGGCAGAGCCAACTTGAGGCCGCACATATAGCGCAAGAAGGAACGTACAAAGAAATGATTGTAGGTCTACGCACCGTTCTTGATAGCCTTGATGCAAATCAGGACTTACTTCAGGCACAAACTGATTTAGCACAAGCGAGAAGAGATGAGCTTGTTGCTCTTTATGATCTAGCCGGGCTGCTCGGTTTAGTTGTAGATGAAGAAGATATTTTAGCGGAAAAATGATTTTGTGCTGAAATATCTGTGTAAGAGTTCACAGGAACACTTTGACTCTATTTGCAAAATGCATCAATCTTGATATAAACACGTGTTTTAACAGTCACGAGAATTAAACCTTATGTCCGATCAGGCTAATATTGATGAAGAAGATTTGTCTATCGAAGAAATTTTATCTTCGATACGCCAGATTATTTCTGAAGAGGACGAGGATGAGACAACGCTGGATGATGAAGGTGGCTCCCCCGAAGAGGAAGCTGCATCTGCAAGTAAACCTGCCGCTGAGCCGGAGGAAAGCCCAAAGGGAGGGGACGCTTTGACTGACAAGCAATCTCAGGATGATATTGACCAGCTTATGGCGCAAGCAGACGCGCAAGCCGCTCAAGATGCTGAAGACAATCCGATCGATATCGTTGAAGAAGAGCCGGCGGACAGCGAACCTGAAGCCGTCGAAAATAGCGGCAACAACGAAGATGATGACGATATTCTTGAACTCGACACACCTGTTGAAGAAGATACGCCATCACCGATCGCCGATGTCGAAATTGATATGCGCGACCTAGAAACTGATTCTGACACACCATCTGATGATAACGCTGAAATCAGTGACACAGCTATTATTAAGGATAATAATGAAAAAAATGACATTGCTGATGATAGTGCCAATATAGATACAGACTTAATTTCCGAAGCAGCTGCTGCTGCAAGTCTTGCCTCTTTGTCAAAACTTGGCAAGCGCGCGCCAATTGAACGCGCTGATGAAAGCAGAGAAGGCGCTCTGACACTTGAAGATATGGCACGTGACATGATGAAGCCCATGCTTAAAGAATGGCTGGACGCACATTTGCCTGGCATTATCGAGAAAATGGTCGAAAAAGAGTTGCGCCGCCTAAGTCGTAATATCGACGACGAGTAGAACTTCCAAATATTTGATAATATAAAAGCATGATATGTGCTTAAGAGCAGTCTTATTGATCTTGCTCTTCTCCGAAAAACACAGCCTTGGCCGCAAGAATATCAGGTAATATACGCTCGATTGACGCTTCACCCGCTGCAATTAACTCATCGACACGGTCGAACTCCATTAAACCGATATGACCAACATGAGGGCGGACATGAATATCGGGCGGATCACCAGCCAGACGAGAGCGTGTTATACGGTCTTGAATAATACTTAGTGAGGACACCATAACCCCGAAAAGACTCGGTTGCTCATCATCATCGCGACGGAATAAACGACGGGTTAAAGCACTTTTCTTGACTTGTTTTTGTTGCTTTTGAGGCACTACAGCCTCATCAAACATATCATAGCCCGTGATACGTGGAACCTTATCCTTATTTAGACTCGCCTTACCAATCATATCAGCGCTCAAGTCGATACCGATGGTCATACGGGCACCCAGAGCCTGACACACAGACACGGGAACAGGGTTCACCAATGCGCCATCAATAAGGAAGCGTCCATTGCGCTCCACAGGCGGGAAGATACCGGGTAAGGAGAAAGACGCCGTACAGGCATTAACGATGTCTCCATTACGCATCCAGACCTCGTGACCTGTAATCAAGTCCGTCGCAACCGCAATGAAGGGTAGGGGAAGGTCTTCTATCTTGCCGTCACCAAGGTCGGCACGCATTAAACGCTCGAGACGGTGCCCACCAATCAGGCCGGCACTTTTAACCTTAAAGTCAAGATAAGATAAAAGCTTTAAACGCCCGAGAGAGCGGCCCCATTTCTCGAGCTCGTCCATCTTTCCTGCGAGATAGCAGGCTCCGACAACTGCACCAATAGATGTACCTGCAACAATGCCCGGCTCGATACCATGTCTTTGCAATGCACGAATAGCCCCAATATGCGCAAATCCCCTTGCGACACCGCCACCAAGAGCAAGGCCGATCCTGCGGCGCTCTTTCGGTGTTGGAACGTCACGATTCAAGCCTTGGACTTCTTGTCCCATTTTATCCTGAGATTGCTTTTCGCTTCCGTTCTTGCCATTATGGGCGGAATTTTGAAGCGAATGGTTTGACTCTGGTTTTTTATCTGTCATGATGCAAAGCACAATTTCGTAATAAAATCATATAGTTAAATTTTACCACAAACCATTTGGGAATACTACAGGAAAACAGCAAAGATGAAAAAGCAAACGCAGCCGCTGGAGAGTGAAAAACGTCAAAGCTTAACGCGGCGAATGATGAATGATTACCTATTTCAGTACAAACCACTTTTAAGCGTTGCCGTACTTTGTATGCTCGCATCCGCAGCAACCACAGCAGCCTTTGCCCATCTCATGCAACCTGTATTTGATGACGTGCTTATCAATCAAAAAGAAGACCGTATTCTCTGGGTCGCATCAGCCATATTCGGCTGCCTCGTCCTAAGAGGACTAAGCACATACGGCCAAGTGGTTTTTATGAACAAGATCGGTCAAGACATCGTCGCCACATTACAAAGCCAGCTCTTTGCAAAATTGATGGCGGCGCCAGTTTTATTCCATCAGAAAAACCCTAGCGGGTCACTTATAACCAGAATGATATCAGACACGCAAATGATGCGTTCGGCCGTTGCAGACTCGATCACAGGTATTGGAAAAAGCCTGCTGACCCTTCTATTTCTTCTGGGGGTTATGATCTATCAGGACTGGAAACTCTCCCTTTATGCCTTGGCAATTTTTCCCTTCGCGACTGTATTCCTATGGATAGTCGGTAAGAAAATCAGAAAAGTTTCTCGCAAAACCCAAGAACACGTCTCTGGCTTTTCAGACAAGCTATCGCAAAGTCTTCAAGGCGTACGTCAAGTTAAGATTTACAATAAACAGGCTCATGAATCCGGGCGTATGCGTAGCCTTATTGAGCGTGTACGCGACTTTAACATTAAATCCGTACAAATTGGGAATCTGACCACACCTGTAAACGATCTTTTGGTCGGTGGAGCTTTATTTGCCCTGATAAGCTATGGTGGATTCGGTGTTATAGAGGGCGATCTAACACCCGGATCACTCGTGTCGTTCATTACCGCATTCCTCCTAGCTTATGAGCCTATGAAGCGCTTAAGTAAGCTTAACTCTGCGTATAATATAGGCCTTGGCGCAGCAGACCGTGTTTTCGAAATTTTAGACGGCGAAGAAGAGCAGGGGGGAACAGCGCCAGACGTATCCTGCATCGTCACCGATGATGAAAAGGCAAAACAGGTCTCGCTAAGATTTGACAATGTCTCCTTCCGCTATGAAGACCAAGACGTATCGGCGCTCAATCATATTTCTTTTACTCTTAATCCCGGAGAGACGATCGCTCTCGTAGGTAGTTCAGGAGGTGGGAAGTCAACAATTCTCAATCTTGTCCCACGCTTTTTTGAACCTAATGACGGGGTAATAACTCTCAACGAGAAGCCTTTGAATACTTTCTCTCTGGCTCAGCTGCGAGAGAAGATTGCCTATGTCTCTCAGGACATTATGATTTTCGACGAATCCGTAGCCTACAACATTGCCTATGGCGGCAATGCCTCGACTGAAGAAATTGATATGCACGGCGTTAAAGAAGCCGCTAAAACTGCCTTCGCACATGAATTCATAAACGCATTGCCAGAAGGCTACAATACCCGCTTGGGCGAGATGGGCACGCGCCTTTCTGGTGGCCAAAAACAGCGTATCGCTCTGGCACGAGCCATTTATAAAAATGCGCCATTGCTTTTACTTGACGAAGCAACATCCGCACTAGACACGGAATCCGAGACCTACATCCAGCAAAGCCTACAAACCTTGCAAAAAGACCGCTCATGTCTTGTCGTCGCACACAGGCTTTCGACCATTCAAGGGGCTGACCGCATATTGGTCATTGATAAGGGCTCAATCGTAGAAGAGGGGACGCATGAGAGCCTCTTGGAAAAGCGCGGTGTTTACTATATGCTTTATGAGCAAGATTTTTCCGCGTAACACCAAGCATTGAGAGCGATATTGCCCTATTTTAGAAAAGAAAGAAATTCAACAATCATATTGCGCTATGTCCGCAATGTAGTTTTTGTGTTTGGTATCATCTATCTTTGTGCGCTTGCATTACTCTATAGCATTCAACGCGATATGGTTTTCGAGCCCGACACGTCACGTCCTGACATAGCGACATATGGAGCAGATGATATCGCAGATATCGTCATGGTACAGACCGTTGACGGACTTTCATTAGAAGGCTGGCTATTTTCTCTCGCCCGTATTGATAATATTTCAGATGTCATCTTTGAAACGCCAGCAAACGCAAGAGAGATTGAACAACTCATCAGGCATGAAGGTGTAGCGCCGCTTATCGTATTTTATCATGGCAATGCGCGCCATCACGGGAATCGAACACAAGACGCAAGGCGCCTGATGGCCCTAGGCTTTGACGTCTTGCTGGCAAGTTACCGTGGCTATGGCGGAAACGACGGAGAGCCGACAGAAGAGGGGCTCTATAATGATGCACGTGCCTGGGCTGAATGGGCGCTTGCCCGGCAATCACAAGCCGAACAACCCATTATTTTCTATGGTGAATCTTTAGGGACGGCCGTTGCCAGCAAAATGGCTGCGGAGTATGAAGCTCAGGCATTAATACTGGAAACACCAATGACATCCGTTGCCGATGTCGGCGCCGAGCGTTACCCGTATTTTCCTGTGCGTCAATTGACAAAAGACAAATTTGACACGCTCTCTCGCATGAGCTTGATCGAAGAGCCCATATTAATTTTAGGCGCAGGCA
Source organism: uncultured Alphaproteobacteria bacterium (assembly GCA_964010795.1). Taxonomy (GTDB): domain Bacteria; phylum Pseudomonadota; class Alphaproteobacteria; order Micavibrionales; family UBA9664; genus CAXGMH01. Next base: position 45,660 of record CAXGMH010000006.1, on the reverse strand, counting down.
AAGACACAGTTGTTCCGACTGAGCATTCACGCATCCTCAAGAACGCGGCTATATCTCCAGCTGAGATTCTTATCATCGAGGATGCCTATCACAGCAACCTCCATGAATTTGTCATTTACGATTTTATTGACACCTTTCTAAAGCGTCACATTACGCAAAACTAATTTTCTTACATTTTCCTTGCAATACCTCCTTGACAGGCGTATACCGACTTCGGTTCAAAACCTGAAACAGCAAATACATTAAAGAAAAGAGGGTGTTTATGACTGTTGAGAACTTTATGGTGACAAATGTCATTTCTGCGTCACCGGATCAAACAATTGACGAAGTGATTAACCTGCTCAATGAGCACAAAATCCGTTGGGTGCCAATTGTTGACGAAAACAAAAGACTAATCGGAACATTTTGCACAAGTCAAATGATCCAAACACTACTTCCTAAATCTGCTACAATCGAAGACGGACTGCAAAGACTGGGCTTTATCATTGGCGCAAGCGAGGATATGGCCGAAAAATTGCACAAAATCCGTTCGCAAAAAGTTGCTGAGCATATGGACAAAACACCTGTTTTGCTCAGAGCGCAAACACCAACGATCGAAGGATTCCGTTATCTTCATAAGCATGGTAGCCCGCTACCTGTAGTAGACGGTGAAACCGGCGTTCTGGTCGGCATTTTGTCCGACCAATCTGCATTGGAGAACATCAAGAAAATCGAAGATGAGCTTGAGTTTACTGCAAGCGGTGACATCAAAGATAACGAAGAAGAATAATCAATCACAATAACTAAAATAAAACCGTAAAAGAGGGTATTTAAATGTCTGCACCACAGCATGGACTAACACATGATTATGTGCCAAATGTGGTTTTTGGATTGGATCCAATGATCACAGCCGCAGTAATTATGATTATTGCATATATCTTTATTATGACCGAACGCATCAACAGAGCGATTATCGCTCTTCTTGGCGCGGGTCTCATGATCTTCATGGGCGTATTAAATCAACACCTAGCGATCCAAGGGATTGATTTTAATACGATTTTCCTTCTCATTGGGATGATGGCCATTGTCAGCATAACCAAAAGGACAGGGGTCTTTCAGTTCGTAGCGATTTACTCAGCCAAAATGGTTCGTGGTAATCCGCGACTATTGATGGTTGCATTGTCCATCGTTACTGCTGTTTTCTCAGCATTACTGGATAACGTTACGACAGTTATGTTAATCGTTCCTGTTACATTATTGTTAACAGATCAGTTGAACTTAAAAGCATATCCATTTCTATTTTCACAGATTTTTGCCTCTAATATCGGCGGTATGGCAACACTTATCGGTGATCCGCCCAACATCCTGATTGGTTCTGCTGTTAACCTCAGCTTCATGGACTTTGTCTATAATGTAGGGCCGGCGTCATTGATTATTATGGTCGTTATGCTTGGTCTATTTGACCTGATTTGGGGACGCAATCTTAAGGCCTCCAAGCGTGACCGTGCCAAGCTGATCCGTTTTAAACCAGAAGAAGCTATCACTGATATGGGGCTTTTGATTAAATCTCTGATTACTCTGACACTTGTTATCGCAGGATTTATCATCGGGCATGGATATGGCTATGAGCCGGGTTCAATTGCTCTTGTTGGTGCTGCATTCCTTATGCTGCTTGAAAACTACAAATTTAAACCTGAGACGCAATCTCACAACGTACATGGCGTGTTCAAGGAAGTTGAATGGGAAACAATCTTCTTCTTTATGGGGCTATTTATGATCGTCTATGGTGTCGAGCAAGCAGGCTTGCTTGAGCTTGCAGCGACTAAACTGCTCGCAATGACCGAAGGAAACCTTGAGAAAACAGGATTTGTAATTTTGTGGTCCTCAGCCATTTTGTCAGCGATAGTTGATAACATTCCGTTCGTGGCAACAATGATCCCATTGATCCAATCAATGGAAGGTGCTTTGGGTGGTCATGACGCAATCTTGCCATTATGGTGGGCTTTATCACTTGGGGCGTGCCTGGGTGGTAACGGTTCACTGATCGGCGCCAGCGCTAACGTTATGGTTGCCAGCTATGCCGAGCGTGCCGGACAACGCATTGCGTTTGTACAGTTCCTCAAACTGGCATTCCCAATGATGATCCTGACGATAGCTATTGCGCATATCTATGCCTGGATTGTTTTCTTTCCACATTAAAGCAATTCATTAGCATCTAACTTTTTCAAAACCCCGGTTCAGTCGACCGGGGTTTTCTTTTAATTTCTTTTTTATTATACCGATAGCATTCTCTATAATGAGTTTCTTATCTGATCTATTTCTTTATATTTATCTAAGCCCCCTCTTTTGAAAACCAAAATTTATTTTACATAATATATATTATCACATTTATTTAAATCCCTCTTTCGCTTTTTGTTCTTATTTTTCAAAGGGTTTTCACGCAGTGTTCTCACACACAGTTGCATGACCCCTTATAAATGTTCTTAATGCGTTCACCTATAAAATAGAACAAGAGGAGAACAATGCAGAATGATGTTAACTTATTATTGCCCAAAGACTGGTCGCAAGATTTGGCTGTCAAAATTGATACGGATTTGCTCAATCTTGGCTTTCATGATCTCCATACAGTGGCAGATTATTTTGATAAACAAGCCGATATCATGCGAGCAAGAGCGTTCCGCTCTGAATATGCGGCCACTTTACAAGACCGTTTACACATTCGGGAAAAGTTCTTAAGCGGCGATATTCCTAAGATGGTATATAAGCAGTTAAGGCGCGGCATGGGCGAGAAAAGAGCTTTTGAAGAGGTCGCCACTATAGCGGGCATCCCTGCCCGCACTGTTGAGGTTCGCTGGATAAATTATTGCAAGGCTAGGAAGAAACGCGCATTGCGAGATCGTAACACAAAAATTTACGAGCTGGCGGTTCTCGGTCATAGTAATGATGAAATAGGAAAACGCTTCAACCTACACCCGAACAGTGTTTCAAGAATTATCTCACAAGAGAAAAAGAAAAGTTCACGGCCTGTTAACGCACATCCTGCAAGATACGAAGTCAGAAAAAGACGTTATTCAAAGCCTGAAAATATTATTTCTTTTCCGAACGAAAGAAAGCGGCAAGACCGAGTATAAGCGTTGCGACTGGCGCAACAATATCGCCACTGGCGGCGGCGGCTCCGGCCTGATTAAGCGTTTCGGCCACTTGCTCAGCTTCATTGATTTTAAAGATTTGACCCGCTCCTAGTGTAATTGCGGCCAAGCCTGCATAGCTGGACGGCTCTTTCAGGCGATCTAAAATTTTATTAAGCATGTTTAAAAGCTCCTTCTGCTTTTTGTTCAAGTTTCACTACACGATTTTTAAGGCTCTGAATGCTCTCAAGCATCCCCCCAAGCTTTAAAAATATTCCACATAAAACCGTTGTTTGAGCCGCTAGAAAGCCCAAAATAGCAACATCAATACCCATCATTTTATGACCCCCAATTCACGCAGGACAAAATAAGCCCCAGCTCCGAACACGGAATATTTAATCAGATCAGATAAGCCGGAAACACCACTTCCACCAACAAAGCCGGTTAAAGCGCCGCCGATAAAGGTTATTGCAGGCCATATAAACAAAGGGTTCATCAGAATTTCATCCTTGCTGCTTTGTATTTGTTCCAGTGATTTTGCGTCATATCAACGGCTACAGGATTATTCTGCCAATATGGCCCACCGTTATAAGCGCGCACGATCCACTCAGGTTTGCGCGACACGCCCCTGAAATTGCTCAGATAATCAACATAGGCCGCCCCGAAATACATTGAGATTTCAGGATCGGCCAGATCGGCATTAGAAGGAACGCCATGCGCTCTATACCCCATATCAGACGCCAGCCAACGCGCCGTCTCCCCAAGGGTTTGCATTAGTCCAACCGAGATATCATTGATATGTGCCTCATATCGCGAAGCCGTAGGATTGCCCGAGCTTTCGATCACGGCCATAGCGGCCAACATTTTCGGATCAGCATTAAAATTATGCTTTTCAACTGTGCTTTGAGCCAGCTCAAGGATTTGTTCATTTGTCAAAACCGCCCCAGCTGCGACCGCCTGCCTATGCATCAAAGCAAAAAGCAATGGTAAGCTTGCGAATAATGCGACCAGATTTTTCTTTGATCTTGTCATTATAGCACCTCATACCATGCGGCGGCCACGCGATCCGTTGCATCACTTATCAGCTCAACCTTATTTCCGGCGGGAATTAGTAAATTTTGAATAATGCCCCCTACCGATCCCACGCCTGTTTGAGGAAACATAGCTTTGCCGTCCACATAAAGCCCCGCGCCGCTATCATTGTAAGAAACGTATTGAGACCAGCGTACAATCACGCCGCCTGTATTGGCCGCGGCGGTTGCAAGCGTAACCGTTTGGTTCTCAGCCGTTGCATAAGTCGCCCCTGAAAGCGTATTTAAAGGCGCTCTTTGCGCTTGATCGTCTTCAAGCGTCGCCTTAATTGCTTCAATATCATCTTCAATGCGGTTCAAAATTACTTGAGCCTCATCATCATCAGTTTTTAGCGTTCCCTCTACAGCGTTGCGAATAGCCCCGAGGCGCAAGTTACCTGTTTCATCTTCAACCTTAAGCGTCCCTTCAACTGCCGCCTGAATGGCGCTTAGGATCGTTTGAGACGCATCATCGTCAACCTTGATCGTTCCCTCAACCGCTGTTTGAATAGCGCTCAGGATCGTTTGAGACGCATCATCTTCAACCTTAAGCGTTCCCTCAACTGCCGCCTGAACAGCCGCAAGGATCACCTGAGCATCTTCGTCATCGGTTTTTAAAACAGTTGTCGGCGCATTGATAACTCTTAAATTGCCCGAAGCATTAAAGCGCTGGTCAAGGATTTCTCCCTCACCGTAAGAGATCGTGCATTGCACGTCCGAAGCCGTTTCATTGATAATTCGCACTTGCTGAAAATCGACACCAGAAGGCAATTTATAGCCGAGCCCTTGCTTAAACTGGATCGGGCGTTCACTTCCGATTGAGATTTTTAAATCCGCTTCACTATCCAGATTATAAATATAATCACCATACACGGAACGGATCACACTATCACCGGCCGGAATTATTAATGTGTCATCCTGTAAATTTAATCCACTCATTTTCCACCTCCGAAGATCATCACAGCGGCCACCATTGCCGCAGCGGCGTAAAAAATATTTGTCATGGTTTCGCGACCTGGCGTTGCTGTGTCCTGTGCAACATCTCTTGTAAACTGCATATTGTCAGTTGCACTCTGAGCACTAAAAGAAAGCCCTTCATTCACCAAATCTTGTCCCGCAGACAATAATTTATCTACCAAAGCCAACCCGCCTTGCAAAAGCCCATCTGAAGCATCCAGAACATCTCCAGAAAGCTCTATTGACCCCTCATTAAAGTTGTCGGCTTGCTCAAAAGCCTTGAGCGCGAGCGTTTCGCTCGCCTCTAGAACCTCATTGGACTGGCCTTGACTTAATTCGGCAAGGTCAACCGCCCCAGCAAGATAACTTGAGTTTTCATCAAAAGCACGATCCACAAGAGACCCAGCTGCATCCAGAAAATTATCAAGATTAACACCTGTTTGAGCGATAGACTCCATTACCAGCTCAGGACTTACATCATTCAATGTAAAATTAGAACCGCCACTTGCATCCACGATGTATGAACCATCTCCAGACGTGACCCTATTATCTTGATTTGTAGTTTGCGTACTTTGACTTGATTTAGAACCGCCACACATCAGCTAACCACCTTTCTATATCTGTTTTCGCCGATATGAGAAAAGCCATATCCTAAAAACTTACGAGCGGCCCCCTTACGCTCAGGCTCGACCTCAATACCAGTTAAACCTCTGTTTTTTACAAGCGAGACCGTGTAATCGTGGATTTTATCCATGACATTTGTCATGTCATCCCGAAACCGGAAAAATTCAAATTTAAACCAGCCGCGCACAAGGCGGAAAACAAAAGACCCTTTATATTGCCCTGCCTCAAAGACATGCGCGAGATTGTATTCACGGCGCATGAAACGCTCTTTTATGGCTGTTTTTTCTGAAACAGTCCCGCGAAACAAAGCCCCGTTTTTTACAATTTTTTTCTCTGCATCAATGATAATATTCATGAGATCACCCGCGCTAAAATAAAGCCGCCTAAAACAGCTAGGCCAGCTAGAATATAGGGATTGCTCCCGCCCTTTTTGCTACCCCCGATCATTACCTCCCCAGTCGAGAACGTGTTCTTGAACTCTTTAAGGCCATCAAGAAAAGAGCTATCAGGATCAGAGATTGCTAAACTTTCCGGAAACACTATTCCCCCTCTTATCGAATTGCGATTACAAGCGCAGCAACACCAGCCAGAACAACACCGCCTTTTAAGAGGGTGTCATTTGACATGTTAAAGCCAACATTCCCTGCCATATTCGGCACGGCTGCTTGCCCTGCCGTGCTTGGCGGTGCTGAATTATACTTCTGGCTTTCAAGCTCTTTCTCCAAAAGGCGATATTCGAAGAAATCACCTGCGATTGAGCTTGCACCATCCAATATTGAACCAAAGCCGGCGAATATAGAATTTGGACTATTACCATTTGGTTTTCTTACGGGAATTGGAGCGAACATTATAAATCCTTTTAATTATGGCCAGAGGGAAGAAAGCAAAACCCTCTGGCCGGTTGGGTACTAGGGAAGGTATTTTCTACCGCAGGAATGAAGGCGTTCCGCGCTTTTCAGCAATAATCTGAAAAGAGTTTGCCTCAGCCATTGTAAAATCAATGTTGAAATTACTCACGGCGGAACCATCACCTTTAACCATTGGAAGCCCATCCTCAATACGCTGCGTTTTATCAAACACGATATGAAACACATCACTTGCAGGTGTGAAACCGCGCGGCGCTAGATCATCTTGGTTTTCCGTGTCACTTGCCTTAAGAACCTGCAACGTGTCTAAAGTGATCTCAACATCCGAGATATCAGCAGCTGTATCCTCCAAGCAGTGCAAGCGGTGATAAACCTCGCTTGCTTTTTTAGACAAAGTATTCAGCGTAACCAAACCGCTTGCGGCGACTGGAACAGTCATTTTTTCCCACATCATGATATTTTGCAGTCGGCGTTGCGTATCCTCCAATTCTGCGCGAGCGGAGAGTGTCGGCGCGGTCGCACCGGCTGCTATATCGACCTCAATCGTGAGGGTTTCAATATTTGCCGTCCCCCATGCGAGCGTATCCTCAGACACAACATTACGGCGCCAAGGCTCAGAGAAATAAATCGGAATTAGACCGGCACGGAAAGCAATACCATTAAAGGCATTGATCTTATTTAGCTCAACAGCCGAGAAACGGCGCACAACCTTACCATTTACGAGCAAGCGAATTTCTTCAATATCACTTTCAATCGTGCTTTGGTTTGCATTTGTTTTATAGCGCAGCTTGATGTTGTGATAAGTCGGACCGACCCCAACATTCAAGATTGCTGTTTGACCAGCGCCTACACCGTTAAAACTGCCTAATTTTGGATAACGTCTTGCCATGATTGCCCCTCCTACTTGTCGTAGCCAGAACGGGCTTTGTTAATCAGATCGATATCACGGCCGAAATACATGCCGAGACCTGCGACCATTACCGCGACCACGGTAAGAACAAATGTTTTCACATCTGCACGGCCTAAAAATTTGCGAGCTTTTGCCATTTGAGATTTTCTCCTCAGTTAGAATTTTGAGAAAACTTCGGTTTCAAATACTCCCAGACCGCGAGAGAGATCACGGTTGCGATTACAGACGCCAAAATGTTTTCTGGTTTAAGTTTCATCATGGCGTTAAGTATGAGAGATGCTCGAAAAGCTTATAACCGCTGCTTTTGCCGCCTTTTTGGCCAGCAAATTAGCCGCTATTTTTGCCGCGCTAATATGGTTTTCATTAAAAAAACCATATTGACATTTAAAGAGATATTTTTTCGACAAAATCAGGGCTTACGATATGCAGGCACTCAAGCTTTGCCGGAAGATTTGTTATTGCCCGATTTAAGGGCTGGCCGTCATAATTGAGTCGTGAATAATCCTTATAAACAAGATTTGCGCTTTCTTCATCTCCCAGCCGGAAGCAATAGCACTCCTGACAATTTACGCGCACCTTACGCGGGATCGAAGTCGGATATTGCGTTGTGATATAGGCGGTAAAGCCTTTATGCCTGCCCTTTTGAAATAAAAAATGGATATTCGGATAATCTTTTTTCGGGATTGCCTCATCATAAAGAACAGCTCCCTCATCAATAAAGACATGCGCCCCAAAGTTTGAGCGATCGGCAAGAGCCGCCTCAAAGCTATCAGCATCATAAAATACCTTCGCACCCTTTGGAAACGTATCGGCCACACCCGAATATATAAGAACAATCTGCTTATTTTTGAGCAGGATTTTAATAATGCGCTTTATAAGCCATGTTTTGCCTGTTCCGGTTGCACCGTAAAAAGCTTTATGCCGAAAGCTCATCGCTTTGCTCTACTTCCTCTTGTGCTTTTTGCGCCTTCTTTGCGCGGCGCACCTCTGCCGATCTTGCAGCACCTTTTTTGCCCAGCTCAGACATGATTTTCTTTTTTGCATCCGCCGCGATATCCTGAGCAGATTTAACCTCAGCCTTAACAGCGTTTCCCGCTGGTTTTTCGTTTTTACCGCTAAATAGGCGGTAAAGTACCGCTAAAATTATCATCACGCCCCCCGCTATGTATGGAATATTATTTATCATCAAAACCCCCTATTGCCTTTTGAACCGTTTCTTTTACCGCCTCAATGCCATGATTAACCGTTCGCCTCATAGCTGCCATTGCCATGGCGGAACCGCCTAAAAATGCTAAAGCAAGCGACATTAACCAGCTAAGAGCCGCTAAGATCATGAGAAGTATCTCCATGATTTTCCTCTTTCGTTTTTGGTTGGATAATCTTTAAGAGCGGACCGATAAGCGGAACCGCTAAAAGAGCCGCTAAAACTGTGATATGTACCGCCTTAGGAACGCGAAACTCATTCATAAGAGAAAAAATCTCTGTACCCAGCTCTTCCGCTGCATCGACCAGATCATCATCGACTCTTTTTACCGCCTTTTTAAGCGCCTTTTTAAGCAGCCGACCGTTGCGCTCAGCATCGGCCTGATACCCTTCGAACGGCTCATTAGCCGCCAAAGTACCCGCCTCTTTACCGCCTTTAGGCGCTAAATCCTCTTTTTCTGTGATTTCCGGAGAAGAAACAATCGCCTCTTTTGCGACCTCTTCTTCATTGAACTTTTTGGCCATGCGTTGCCTCTCTTAAGAGAAACGCAAAGCGTATAGCTGCACTCATGGGATGTGATAGATCACCGCAGGCAAGCGCTTTCCTAACATTCTTAGGCGCTATAACATTGCCAGTTTTCATTTCGATATAATCACAAAGCTTGTGAAGATCGAGACCATGTTTACAAAGCATTGCGTTTAGCTCTTCATTTGTAATTTTTGCTTTCATGGCCTTATTATCGCTTTTCACGATCTGTGACATTACCCCCAATTTTACCGCCTAATTTACCGCCTAATTTTTAAATTTACCGCCTAATCTATTGCGCCTCACACATGAAACGTTGCCGCTCAAAGGCTTTTTTCACCTTATTTTCATGGAGCGGATCATCCTCAGCAAGCTTAATAGCCTCATGTGCGTGTCTGGCCATTTTGTGTTTATTCCATTTTTTATCAGAGGCAATGACCAAAGAACGCCCCAGACCGGCTTGCTGTTTTAAAAGCATGTCAATGTATTCCTCGCGCGCCATTGTGATTTGTCGGCCTATCGGCACATATTCACGCGCCGCACCGGCCGCATGGAACGCCTCTGCCCAAAAGGGATGAAGATCACACCGAGCGCGGTTCATATCATTGCTTATGACTGCGCGGCGGCGCATCAATGCCTCACTCATAAGCTTTGGAAGCTCAGCCTCAAAATCATCGAATTTGCGCATATTGCGCTCTTTCAAATAATCTTTTCCGAAACGTACTTCCAGCCGCCATATATCCTGAAATTCTTGCCCCTCTGGCATGAAAAAGCCGTTTTTCTCCCATATTTTCCGCATCCAGTTTTTACCGGATCGATCCTTGATTTCCTGCCCCTTATCATAAATCTGGATCACAAGCGTTTTCCGGTTCATGCCTATGGTGATCGTCTCATCTTTTGAAGATGGACCGACAACCCCCATTTTCACACCGGACGTTAAAAGGAAGCTATGCCGAAAAGTCTTTGATCTCATCTCTTTTGATAATTCAGGCGAATAAAAATCAAGCGCGTAATCTGCCCTTGTCACGTTGCACCAATCATCAACGGTTCCTGTATCGGTATAGATCGGATCAGTCTCTTTTTCGAGCATCCGAACAACACGATCTTTCAAACGCCTTGCGCCATGTTCCCAAAGCCCCGCGCTCAAATAACGCACCTGCACCGGCCAACCACGAGAAGCCGGTCCGAAATGGATTTGAAAATCGTCATTTTCAATGACCCATTTATTTCCCTGAGAAGCCCCTGACCATATCTGGAACACTTCACCGCCAAAGCCAAAGGCGCGCCCTTGCCCTTCGTGTTCCTCAATAGCAAGCTGTTTTCCGTACTCTAAACGCTCCACAAGCTTCTCAGGCAAAGAAACATTAAAACTCTCCTGAAGCGTATCAAAATTTGCGCCTATCAAGAGAGCGTAGTCCTCTGTTCTTTCTGTGCCTATATCGGGAAACTTCATTGATCTGGAAACCTTATTTTCTTTGTTTTTGTATTTGGTACCCCCCCTATTAGACTAGGGGGGGGGATACTATTCCCCCTCTAAATCCATATATCCGAGAATGACACCGACCGGAGCGACAAACACGCCAATAAGCCTTGAAACCTCAGGCGCGTACGGCCTTTCAAAATCTGAAAAAGCAAGCCTGTAAACATTTGCGCCCCAGCCAAACAAAAGCGCGACCACAAAACAAAAGCCTAAAAAAATCTTCATACCCTCCCCCATCAAACACCTACCCCTTTCGCCGCCACATCAGCCTCAAATCCGGCCAACTCACAGAATTTCAGCAAGTCTAAAAACACATCTAAAATGCACGGCCTGTTTTGGCTGCGAAAACTTGTATCGCGCGGCTTATAAAAAGATATAAAGCCAGAATAGCCGCCTTTTTTGAGAAAAATTTCCACGTGCCCATCATTTTTCCGGACAATAGCGCGAAGCTTTTCAAGACTGGCCTCCCCAGCCTCAAGCCTTAGAATATTATCGAACCGGCTCTCGCTAACTTCCTGCCCCTCAATGAAATATCTTCTATGAACTTCACCGCACATCAAACACCTACCCCTTTAGCCGCTACATCAGCCTCAAACGCAGCAAGCCGCGCATCAAAGGCGGCTTGTTTATCGGCTTCGTATCTTTGGATTTTGGCATAGGCGCGAGCCATTAGGCTTTGCTGATACGCAATTTCGCGCTTCGCGCCATCTATGAGATTATATTGACGCTGAATTTTTTCATTGATTTCTAAAGTATCGACGTGCATTTTAAGAACTCCTTTGAGCGATTTTAAAAAGGAAAAGACCGGAGAGCGTTGCACCGCCCTCCGGTCAATTTGTTTAAGCGGCCTGAGCCTGCTCTTTGTCTTTCAGGTAACGCATATTAAACACGCCATCCTGCCCCCTCACCTCACCGACAATGATCGTTTTCTCTTCACCATCAAAGGCCAGAGAGAAGCTTTTGCCGTACTCAGGATGAGGCTTATTCTCCCATGCAACCCCCGCATGATATTCGTTTCCGTGTTTTGGCGAGATAGCCCAGATATCATAATGCGGAGACTTCTCATCCTTACGCTCATCACATGGCCGCAGCTCAAAATTGCAATACACATCACGCGTTGAAATTGCGCCGGTCAATTTGCGGCCTCCGTTATCGGCTGTTTTTACAAAGAATTTACCCAACATATCTAATCCTTTCGTCAGGGTTTCAGGTTACTGCGCGGCTTGCGCCGCAGGGTTTTTATTTGTTTTTAAGAAGAGTTGAAAGATCGGCGGGGATAAAGTTTAGAAGCTTCCCCCGCCTCTCTTCTCAAAAATCCCAGATTGAGGAACCCTAAACCTCATCTGGGTAAAAACTCTATTTATTGAGGCCCCGATCTGTCATAGTTTGTTAGTTCACAACAAATAAAGGAGAGTTCATTAATGAGCGACAAATCGAAGCCCGAACAAATAGAGGAAATCAAACAAGAATTGAATGAAGTAAGAGAAAAGCTTGATAAACTCACGAAGCAAAAAACCTCGCTAAAAATATTAATTGCAGCGTTTGTAATAATAAGCATAGCTTTAGTAGCCCTACTCCTAATTGGCACGAGCGGCTGATCTTACTCAGTGCTTCTGCCTGTCCCCTTACTTCAGAGATAATTTGTTTTGTCGTCATATCACTCTCCTTTTGTTTGTGCTTTATGATTTAAAGCGTTGGCGATTTGTTTGACTCTGTCAACCGCAAAGTGATAAATATTTTAAAGCATTATATGTTCTTGATAAAAAGGAGTTGGCACAAAATGAAAAATATAAATGATTACATAGAGTTAGCAAAAAAATCCACAGGTGCAAAATCTGATCGAGCTTTGTGCAAACTTCTTGAAGTTGCTCCCACAACAATCGCTTTTTATAAAAGAGGCGTACTTCCAACGGATGAAACTATGTTCAAACTGGCCCGACTCGCGCAGGTCGATCCGGAAGAGGCTTTAATGCATTTGAACATATGGCGCGCGCCCGCTCCGGCAAAAGATGTTTATCTTTGTTTAGCTAAAAAATTAATGATGCTCTGTTTACCTGCCCTCTTTATAGCTGTAACCCTTGCGCCAAGCGGATCACAGGCCGCTAAAAATTTTCCCGAGCCTAAACATGAAAGTTCTAGGGAATATATATTATCACACTATTTTATCGTATTATAAGGGGGTCCCTTTTTGTGCAAAATGAGCTAAAGTCAAAGAAAGATGAATACAAAAGAGAAAGCCCAATGGAAGAACCTCATAGTCACACAATGAATGACCTTATCGACATCATGCGCGCTTTGCGTGATAAAGAAACCGGATGCCCATGGGATTTAGAACAGAACTGGCGCTCACTCATTCCATTTACACTCGAAGAAGCCTATGAAGTTGCTGACGCAATTGAAAACGGAAACTCTCAAACCGTTTGTGATGAGCTTGGAGATTTACTCTTTCAAATTGTCTTCTACGCACAAATCGCTTTTGAAGAGAAGAAATTCAACTTTGCAGATGTCGTTGCCAATATCTGCGAAAAGATGATCCGCCGCCACCCTCATGTGTTTGACCATGGAGACGGTATAAAAACGGCCAGTGATGTCGAAGCTCAGTGGGATGCTATCAAGTCAAAAGAAAATAGAAAAAGCCCACATCTACACGACAAAGACACACAAACTTCTGTTTTGGACGATGTAACAAAGGCCTTACCAGCTCTATTAAGAGCGCAGAAACTAAAGAAACGTGCCGCAAAGATCGGTTTCGACTGGGATACGGAGACTCAATTCAGAGCGAAAATCAAGGAAGAACTTGATGAGCTATACGAAGCAATTGATGCCGCCCCCCATAAGGGAAAACAAGAACACGTAGAAGAAGAATTCGGAGATTTGCTGTTCTGCATATCAGATTTAGCAAGACGGCATGGCATTAACGCAGAAGAAGCCATGCGTAAAGGGAATGAGAAATTCTATCGTCGCTTTACCGCCCTTGAGAAAGATATGAACAGCACTGGCAAAAGCTTTCACACGATGCCCCTGGATGAGTTCATGCATAAATGGGGAGAAGTTAAGAAAGCTGAAAAAGCTCAGAATAATGATGCACAAGACGCCCCTTTCCCGCAGGCCCGATCCGAAGGGTGAAGCTCACTTGTTTTTCGGAATACTCCTCTTCTAAAACATCGGAATTTTCATGGAGCCAACTTATAAAAGCGCCGTTCTTGATGTCCGTTATAAGGCGAAGAGTCTCATGTTTTTTGGTAAGCTGAGACGCTATAAGATCTAGCAACTCATCACACCCCTCACCTGTAAGAGCCGATACAGCAATATCTTTACCGTCTCTGAGATATCTCAGATTATCCAGCCGTTTTTCAGCGTCGAGCAAATCAATTTTATTATAAACTTCAATGACATGAGCCGTATCACGAGATAAATTGAAGCCTTTTAGAATATCATAGACATCCCTTTCCTGCTCTTGCATAGCCGGACTGGCGCTGTCTTTTACGTGCAATATGACATCAGCATACTCAAGCTGCTCTAATGTAGCCCTAAAGGCAGCAATCAAATGCGTGGGCAGATCAGAAATGAACCCAACCGTATCAGATAACAGAACTTCTTGATGATTAGGCAAAGACAATTTGCGCATTGTCGTATCCAATGTCGCAAACAGCATATCCTTGGCCATAATATTAGAACGCGTCAAACGATTAAATAACGTTGACTTTCCGGCATTGGTATATCCTACCAGAGCAACGATCGGAAATGGCACTTTATCTCTATTTCGTTTTTGTAAATGACGATTCTGGCGCACCTTATCCAAATCCTTTTTGAGCATAGTGATACGTTCGCTAATAAGGCGGCGGTCAATCTCGATCTGGCGCTCACCAGGCCCGCCCATAAAGCCTGCTCCTCCTCTTTGTCTTTCGAGGTGCGTCCATGAACGCACGAGGCGTGATTTCTGGTAATCAAGTGCGGCCAGTTCAACCTGAAGCTGCCCTTCTCGGGTTTGTGCACGTGCACCAAAAATCTCAAGAATAAGACCGATGCGGTCGATCACTTTTGCCTTAAACGCCTTTTCGAGGTTGCGTTGCTGCACGGGGCTTAAATGAGCATCCACGTACACCAGTTCAATCGGGCTTTCCAGGTGCTCAGCCCCCTCTTCCGTCAATGATTCAAACTCACCCTTAATGCGCTCGATAACGCCTTTGCCGACATAAGTCGCAGGCGTTATCGCTCTCAAGGCAATATCTTCGACATAGCGAACATCTAATTGAATAGCTTGAGCCAAATTAATGGCCTCTTCACGCTTATAATCAATTTCAGACTGTGAAAGGTCTTTTTTTAGGAACGGAGATAAAATTGCAGCAACTGTACTCATGCAGTAGCCTTAACACACATCATAGAGATTAGAAAAGTGAATAAATAAAGCCTTATTCTTCGTCGTCTGATTCGTTCAAACTCAGAGGATTATTCGGCATTATTGTTGAAATTGCGTGCTTATATACAAGTTGAATGTGAGAGTCTCTTTTAAGCAAAACAGAGAAATTATCAAACCATGTCACAACGCCCTGAAGCTTAACACCGTTAACAAGGAAAATAGTTACGGTAAGTTTATCTTTCCGGATTTTGTTCAGAAAGACATCCTGTACATTCTGGTTCTTTTCCATTATTTCCCTCTTAATCTCTTGCTCGCACCAAATAGTCAAAAAATATTATTAACTGTATATTTTTTGTATTGATATAGCAAGAAACGACTATTCTGCAAGTTAAAAATACGTTTTAAGCCGAAAAAAGAAAGATTTTGTGTCGTTTTCTTTAAAAAGAATATGATTGTATTGTGAAAAATCAATATTACTATGACTATTATTTTTAATGTAAATCATTGAAATATTTACATCTCTCGCAGCAAGGATGTCTGTTTCGCTGTCTCCCACGTATAAACACTGACTTTTATCTTGCATATCAAGTTTTTTGCAAGCCATATCCAGCGGCACGCCGCTTGGTTTATCTTGACCCGCATCTCCAGAGCCTAAGATCACGTCAAAGAAATGATCCATTTTTGCATGTTTAATTTCTGCATTCAGAAAAGGCGGCCTTTTGTTACTGATAATACCGAGCTTAATACCGCGACGATGAAGCCCTTCAATTAACTCTCTGGATTTATCAAGAATAGTGAAACCGTTTAAGTGGTTTGCAGACATATACTTCAAAAGCGTTTCTATACCCTCTTCTGCTCGCTCTTTATAAAGCTTAGGATAAATATCTTTGGTAGAATAACGCATAATTTCTTCAAAATCACTATCAACAAAAGGCTCCATCCCAAATGAGCGCCGCACATGATTATGCGCACCTTTTAAAACGGGAAGCGTATCAACAAGCGTATTATCCCAATCGAAAAGAACGCATTTGTAATTGCTAAGGTCAAAATCATTCATGATGTATAACCGTCATCTATTTAAGGTTTAAAATATCAATGCTAACCGAGAAGAGTTTTTCAATTTTATTGACGTGTTTTTGAGAGGCGATAAAGACAATGACGTCCTTTTCCCTGATAATAGTCGAGCCTTCGGGAATAATCATGGTTTCTTGACGCCATATTGCACCGATACGAACCTCAGTCGGCAAGTTTAAATCTGAAATTGACTTGTTAGCGATTGTAGCGTTGCCTGAAACTTCGGCCTCAATAACCTCTGCAAAGCCGTCAAAGATGTTATAAGCACCTTTTATGCGTCCCCTTCTTACGTGTTCAAGGATACGCGAAACCGTAATGGCACGCGGCGAGATCACAGCATCAATACCAAGGGATACGGTCAAATCTGTATACATAGGCTTATTGACCAGACACATTGTACGCTGGCATCCATATTGTTTGGCTAAAAGAGAGGCCAGAACATTATTTTCGTCATCATTACTTACAGCGACAAAGGTCTCTGCAGAGCCTACACGAGCCTCTTCAAGAATTTCTTTGCTCAGTCCGTCGCCTTTAAGGACAAGGATTTCTGGAGCGCGTTTGCCAATCTCTTTGGCACGGCGCTCACGCAGCTCAATAACTTTAACACGCGTTCCTCTCAAGTCATTGTGCAATGATTGCGCAAGAGCGAACCCGATATTTCCGCCACCAAAAATAACGACGTGACGAGCCTCAGGCTCTTCATGACCAAAAGCCGCCAAAGCGCGGTAAAGCTGATCTTGTCTGACCAGAAAGTAAACCTCATCACCGACCAAGAGCTGGTTGTCCTGATCTGCAATAATACGCTCTTGCCCGCGAATAATAGCTAAAATTTGCGCACTTAGATCGGGAAAAAGCCCCCTTAACTGACGCAACGGTGTATTGATGATTGGACAATTCTCTTCGCAATGGACACCGACCAAAAACATTTGCCCGCCGCAAAGCGGTATAATATCAGATGTCCCTGGCACACGAATACGGCGTTTAATAGCCTCTGCCACCTCTGTTTCAGGCGAGATAATTACATCAATAGGCATATGTGCACGCGCAAATAAGTTAGCCCATTTCGGATCAAGGTAATTATTGGTTCTGATACGAGCGATTTTCTTCGGAACACCAAACAAAGAATGCGCGACCTGACAGGCGACCATATTGACCTCATCCGTGTCAGAGACCGCAATAATCATATCAGCATTGGCTATGCCGGCCTCTTTCAATTTGTCCGGATGTGAAGGGAAACCGACTATGCCGTTAGCATCAAGCGTGTTGTTAATTTCATCAATGAGATATGGATCAGGATCAATAACTGTAATGTCATTATCTTCACGACACAGATAAGAGGTGATGTTATAGCCGATCTGCCCGGCACCACATATAATTACTTTCATGACATTAACCTATCATAGTTTTCTTTTACTCAGAAGCATTAAGAGCGATATCCAAAGACTTGAGTTTGCGGTGCAGAGCCGTTCTCTCCATGCCAATAAACTTTGCTGTTTTTGAGATATTTCCCTCAAAGCGCTCCAGTTGAAATTTCAAATAATGATACTCGAAATCAGCTCGCGCTTCTTTAAGTGACTTTGATACCAGAGCAGTATTACCCGAGGTAAACGATGTATCAACGCCCTGCCCGCCCCCCGCAGCGCCAGCTGAGGAATGCACGTCACCTCGCGCCATAGCCTGCCTAGACTCAAGCCCAGATTTTAAATCTACAGGAAGGTCTTTGTAATGAATAAGCCCGTCATTACCTTCATTGGGCGCCATAATTAAAAGCCATTCCAGAATATTTTTCAGTTCTCTTATATTCCCTGGCCAATGATATCGCCGGAAAAGCTCTAATACATCCTTATCCGGTCTCCTCATAGGCAGCTCCGCCTGAGACGCTATATCCTTGATTATCTCTAATGTAAGCTCTTCAATATCATCACTACGCTGACGTAATGACGGCATAACCAAAGGAACGACATTCAAGCGGTAATACAGCTCCGATCGAAACTTGCCTGCCTCGATCATCTCACTAATATTCTGGTTCGCAGATGAAATAATTCTTATATCCAGCGTTTGCTGTCCTTCATCGCTATCTTTTCCCTGCCGAAACGTTTGTTCTTGAAGAGCGCGCAATAATCTACCCTGTGTAGAAAGCGGCATATCCGATATCTCATCAAGGAACAAGGTTCCTCCCTGCCCTTTATCCAACAAGCCTTCCTGCTCATCCGAACCAAACAATGCCGGATCTATCTCTTCAGGAGCTAACATAGCGCAATTCAAAGACACAAAAGGTGCCTGAGACCTCTTGCTTTTCTCATGAATGACGCGTGCCAGAAGGCTTTTACCCGTTCCGGCCTCACCGGTAATCATGACACGGCTCTCAGTTTCAGCAATTCGTTCAATTTGCTTTTTCAGCCGTTCAATAGCTTCGGATTTACCGCTCAGTCTTGTAGCGCGATATGGCTCTGACTTGTTTTGTCGCAATACCTTATTTTCACGCTTCAAAGTTGCGCTTTCCGCGGCATTCCTGACAGAAACGAGCAAACGCTCGGTTTTGAAAGGTTTCTCAATAAAGTCATAAGCACCGAGGCGTGTCGTCTGCACGGCTGTTTCAATATTACCGTGGCCGGAAATCATCAAAACTGCCATATCCGGATGCGCCTCTTTAACAAGCTTTAAAAGCTCAACACCGTCTTTTTCAGAGTTTTCGAGCCAGATATCAAGGATAACCAGATCAAAGCTATGTTGTTTCAACAAGTGCTCGGCCTGCATTGAATGCGCGGCTTCCCAGACATGATAGCCTTCATCCTCTAGGATATCCCTTAATAAAGAGCGGATATCACCTTCATCATCGACCAATAATATATTTGCGGTACGCATACAGCTTGATATTTTTCAGAAATATTGAGTTTTCAGTTTCAGCAATTACACATCGCTGTCTATATTGAACTGTATCATAACAGCAACACCACTTGCGAAGCCATAATTTTCTTTATCCTTGTCGCTCAGGTTGTTGATCTTAAGCGCAGCATTATGGTCATCAAAGATTTTTTTAACAATGGCAAGCCCGAGCCCACTGCCCTTTTCTTTGGTTGTAACGTAGGGTTCAGTCACTTTCTCCTCAACACCCGCACGAAGTCCCGGCCCGTTATCCACGATAGCAAGCCTTATGATATTCATTTCTTCAGTTAGCATCACACGAATTTGCGGCGAAGGTTTCTGAGCGCTTTCCCAGTCACTCATAGCCTCAATACTGTTTTTCACTAAATTGGTAATAGCCTGCCTCATAAGTTGCGAATCCGCAGCAATCATCGCACGCTTCGGCCCTTCATAGCTTATTTCCAGCCCGTCATGCGCCTGCATTTGAAAGGTCGCAATCTCCCGGCACAGCATCGCAAGATTAATTGACTTCATAACAGGTTGAGGCATACGGGCAAACTGAGAGAACTCATTTACCATTGTCTGAATATCCTCAACATGCCTGATAATAGTCTGTGTGCAGTTATTAAAGACTGCACGGTCTTGCTCGCTCAAGTCCTGTGCAAAGCGGCGGCTCAGACGCTCTGTGGCGAGCTGTATAGGCGTAAGCGGGTTTTTAATTTCATGCGCAACCCGTCTCGCGACATCACCCCAAGCAGCTTTTCTTTGCGCCGCCTCAAGATCGGTAATATCATCAAAGGTAACAACGGCCCCAGTCTCTTCATCACCTAGAAAGGACGGCACAACGCGAACAAGGAAAATACGCTTACTGCCGGCATCCCGCTTACGTGTGAACTGCCCCTGTGTAAGTCCTAATTTTTTATCAAAGCTTTGTTCAATAATATCATTAAGCTCAGGGAAGATATCCGTGATTTTCTGACGCAAAAGTGTGTCTTTTTGCATTTCAAACAACATGAGTGCATTATCATTCACAAGTGTGATCTTACGATCTTGATCCAGCCCAATAATTCCCGAAGAAACACCCGCCAGAATTGTTTCTGTAAAGCGACGACGATCGTCAATCTGACGGTTGGCAGTGATAAGTTCGTTTTGTTGTTTTGACAGTTCCGCAGTCATATCATTAAATGATCCTGCCAGCTTCTTATATTCCTCCACATGGAATGCTTTTTCATTATCAATGCGCTCACTCAAATTACCACTTGCGACCTTTTCCGTGGCCTGCACAAGGCGCGTAATCGGCATCACCAGACGCCTTGCGATAATAAGGCCAATCCAGATCGCAGAAAGGACAAGAAGCAGGGCAACCGTAATAAAAATAAATGTCATACTGATCTGAAATTCCGAAGACCGGAGCTTCAAAAGCGAGTATTCTTCTACCGCAGAACGAGACTGGTTCAGGTAATTTAAAACCTTGGGGTCTACAGGGCGACTTGCGAACACAAAGACATCTTCTATGCGGCGCGAACCGACGACAGCACTTACCGTTTGACTGTCGGGTTCGTTTAAGATCAATGGATCACCCTCATTGATACGCGGCACCCAGACATCAAGCATTTCCTCAAGGTCAAAATTTATTAAAAGCTCCGTTCGGGCAAGCACACGACCATCCCTTTGGAAAAGAACCATCTCAGGAAGGTTTCTCAAATAAGACTGCGTCGCCATAAAGCGCTTTAAAGCTTCCTGATTAGAGATATAAAGCGATGGCTCACGATCAAAGTCAGAGCGCAACGCCAACAAATCAGCGCGAATTGTCTGTTGATGCTCTTGCAGATAAGCTTCGGCCACCGATATAGAACGGTCAATTGCTGTGCTTACTCTGTCTGAAAACCACGCCTGGATCCCAAAGTAAAAAAACGCAGCGGAAAAACTCGTCATAATAAGCGCGGGCAAAGCGGCTAAAACACCAAATGTGAAAGCAAGCTGTATTTGAAGACTTGCCCCCTTTCCGCTTGCTTTTCGCGCTGTCCATAAGCTGAATATCCTGCGCCCGATCAGAACCGTTAGCAAAAAAAGGAGAAAGATATCGATATTCAAAAGCCAGATAATAGCGTCTGGGTCATCACTGAGCGGAGATGTCTGCGTAAGGGCAATATAGGTTGCAACCCCCATAACAACAGCCAATACAATGACAAACAAATCAAACTTTGTCCACGCACTGCGCTGACGGAACCAATAGCGCAACTTACGCAGTAGCGTATTCTTTCGTCCTAAGATTTGTGAAGCATGACCGCTCAAATGACTTAACCCTTTAAATATTTTGCACTATGATAATTTACAACCAAAATAATCAACAGCAAAGATAGGCCATGACAAACGCTTTTGCAATTATAGTTGCCGGCGGTCAAAGCAGACGATTTTATGCCGAAGGCCAAAACACAGATTTAACACTCAAGCAGTTCCTGCCGCTTGGGCAGAACAAAACGGTTATTGACCACGCAATTGAACGCATAAAACCACTTGTTGATGATGTAGTCCTTGTTGTCCCCGAAGGCTATGAGGACACATATGCCGAACGTTACAGCCATGTTATCACAGGCGGCCACAGCCGTACCGAAAGTGTTTACAAAGGATTGAGCTATATTCACGCTTCTTTCCAAACACAGGATAAAACCTCCGTCCTGATCCATGATGCGGCTCGGCCCTTCCCACCTACAGCCGCCATAAGTGAGATGTTACATGGCCTAAGGGCGGGCAACTTTGAAAGCTCAACCTTGGCTATAGCAATTAGCGATACCCTTCTTCGTAGCGACAGCTATGACTATGTAGATCGCAATAACTTACACGCCATTCAAACACCGCAGGGATTTGTTTTTAAGAAGTTATATGAGGCTCATAAAAACGCGACCGACACCATAAAGAGCAAGACTTTTACTGATGACACAACACTTTTCAATGATAGCTACAATATAGCACCGACCCTCATCCAAGGTTCAGCCGATAATTTTAAGATTACGTATAATCACGATTATGAAAGAGCAAAACGCATGATAGAAAACTCTCTCATCCCCAGAATTGGGCAAGGCTTTGATGTACACGCCTTTGAGGCGAAAGAAAATTCAGAAAGCGCTGTAAGGTTAGGTGGTATAGATATCCCTCACCCTTTTACGCTGAAAGGTCACTCGGATGCAGATGTCGTACTTCACACAATTACAGACGCGCTTTTAGGAACCCTTGCTCTTGGGGATATAGGTCAGCATTTCCCGCCTTCAAACCCCAAGTTCAAAAATATGGATAGCGCAGTTTTTTTACAAAAAGCCTGTGCACTCTTACGTGAAAAACAAGCCAAAATTAGCAATATTGACCTTACCATCATTTGCGAAGCACCAAAAATCAGCCCACATATTGAAGCCATGCAAAAACGTATTAGCGAGATATGCGAAATCAAACAACATCAGATCAGCATAAAAGCAACAACGACTGAAAAACTAGGTTTTACAGGCCGCAAAGAGGGCATTGCAGCACAAGCAGTCGCCTGTATTTTAATACCTATGGAGGCATCATAGTATGGGACTTAGAATCAAACCCCTCCCCTCGGAAATCCCTCTCTTAAAAGCAGAGAGTTTGTTTGCCACTGGCTTTGGCTCAGGGCTCATTTCACCTGCACCGGGGACATGGGGAACCCTTGCCTTTCTCCCAATTGTTTTGCCTGTGATTTTCCTGAGCCTAACACTTCAAATCATCTTTATCGCAGTTTTACTCGCCCTTTCTTTCTGGTCAATTTCTTACATAGAAAAAAGAACATCAGGACACGATCAAGGATTTATAGTCATTGACGAAGGCTGCGGCCTCGCCTGTGCGTTCCTTTTCACGCCTGCCTCATGGACAGGTGTTTTATTGGCATTTTTACTGTTCCGCTTATTTGATATCTTGAAGCCTTGGCCTATCTGCCTAATAGACCGAAAAACAAACAACAGTTTCGGTGTTATTGCTGATGATGTCATAGCAGGCATTGCTGCAGGTGTATGTGTGTACGCATTAGGAGAAGTGTATGCTCTTTGAAAATCAATATGCAACTGAGATTGAAGATGCATTAAAAAGCCTTACGGATATTCTAAGACAACAAGGCATGACAGTTACCACTGTAGAATCATGCACAGGAGGCATGATCGCAGCCAGCCTTACCTCTCTTTCCGGATCCTCCGCTTACTTTAAAACAGGGCTGGTGACCTATGCCAATGAAAGCAAATCACAACTCGTAAACGTCAAAGACACAACACTAAAAACCTATGGTGCGGTCAGTGAACAAACAGCGCGTGAAATGGCTCTAGGCGGCTTGACCGCATCAACTAGCGATTGCGCAATCGCCGTCACAGGAATTGCGGGACCTGACGGCGGGAGCCAAGAAAAGCCAGTCGGACTCGTCTACATTGGAACGGCTGTTTCAAAGAATGATGTAAAAGTGGAGCGATATCTTTTCGATGGTGACCGCTGCTCTATTCGCACTCAAACGACCCTGACTGCATTAAAACAGCTTCAAGCTCAACTTTGAACGCCAGTATGCGCCTCAGCGCTCCCCCAAATTTTCGGCGCGCCATAGCGCTTATAAGCTTGTGCCTCGAAGCTTTGCACCATGCGGCGCACGATTTCATCAAAAAACATCTTCACAAGGTTCTTAAGTAATGGATTACGAAATTCAAATTCAACATAAAAATCAATTGTGCAGCTTCCGTCATCATTTTGCAAAAAGCGCCAACGATTATTCAGATTTTTCAAAGGTCCCGATAAGTAATCAACTGTGATTGAGTTCGGACGCTGCAAGAAAACACGGGAACGAAAACGCTCGCGAATAAATTTATAGCCAATAACAAGGTCGGCTATAAGCTCTTCCTCACTGCGCGAAATAATTTTCATTCCCACACACCACGGCAAGAAACGGGGATAATCTTCAACATCAGAAACCAGATCGAATAATTGCTCTGCCGAATAGGGAAGCGTCCTCTTCTCTTCGAAAGTTGTTGAAGCCATAATACGAACCGTTATTATCTTTTATTATTCAGCCGCCGTAGTACTGGCGTCTTGTTTTGAGAGCCTGTCCTGTCGCGCTTGACGAAGTCGCTCAAAATCATCACCTGCGTGATAGGATGAACGCGTCAAAGGTGTTGCAGAGACCATTAAAAATCCTTTGGCCTTTGCCATACGCTCCAAAGCTTCGAACTCTTCAGGTGTCCAGAAGTGCTTAACCGGTGCGTGTTTTGGCGTCGGCTGGAGATACTGACCTATTGTGATGAAATCCACATCCGCTGCGCGTAAATCATCCATTACCTGACCTATCTCTTCACGAGTCTCACCAAGCCCGACCATCATTCCGGATTTTGTAAACTGCTCAGGATCAACTTCTTTCACGCGCTGTAGTAATCTTAAAGAGCGGAAATAGCGCGCACCAGGCCGAATAGTCGGATAAAGGCGCGGTACTGTCTCAAGGTTATGATTAAATACATCAGGCTTTGCGCGGATAACTGTATCAATGTCAGTCATCTTACCGCGGAAATCCCCTGGCAAAATCTCTATTGTCGTCTCTGGCGTTACGCGCCTAAGCTCGGAGATCGTCTCAGCAAAATGCTGCGCGCCTCCGTCCTTCAAGTCGTCACGGTCAACGGATGTAACTACAACATGCTTTAACCCCATTTTCTTTGTCGCAATAGCAACACGCTTGGGTTCAAATGCATTGAGCGCCTCTGGCTTACCCGTGGCGACATTACAAAAAGAGCAAGCACGCGTGCAGACTTCTCCCATAATCATGAAAGTAGCGTGTTTTTTTGTCCAACACTCCCCGACATTCGGGCATCCCGCTTCTTCACAAACCGTTGAGAGATGGAGCTTCCGCACAATCTCTTTAGTTTCTTTATACCCTTCCGATTGCGGCGCCTTAACCTTAATCCAGTCCGGCTTTTTCCCCATAGGACGGTCCGGATTTTTCTGCTTTTCGCGGTGACGTTTTTCTCTTTGTAAAAGCTCAGGGTTATAAGTCATATCACTCTCTTACCTCTGTATCATCCTCATAAGGATTTTTAATGTGACGCAAAGCCTGTTTATACGCTCTTTTATCACGTGTCAAAACAGTAGCGCCAGTTAATTCTGCGGTCGCTGCCAACAAAGCATTCGGTAACAACAGATCATGCTCGGCGATAATTTTTGATGCGGCCTTACAAACCTCTACACTCAAAGGATATATATCAAAGTTCGACTCAAGAAAGGCATCTGTCTTAACAATATCATCCGGATGCATACCGCAAAGAAGCTCTATTCGCGATAAGTGTGATATTGATTTATTCTCGTAATCAATCAACACATTACGTGCGTCGATATCACCTTTAGCGTAATCAATCAGAATATCCGTATCTAATAACACAGGAGACGTAATCATGCGCCCCCGCCTACATTGATGTTTCGGTCCCAGTGAAGGAATCTTCGGCGAGCCGTCCAGTCTTTGCCGCGTTGCTTAACGATATCAAACGGTGCTGAAGCATTAGTCAGCAAGGGTTGCAAGCGCACGCGTCCGGGAAGGCTGTGCTTGATATAATTGGCTTTAAATTCACGGATATAGGCATTGATCGCATCATCAATGATTGTGGTGCGTTGCGTCCGCGTTGCCTGCATAATAGTTTCAATTGCCTCAACCTGATGAGGCTTTAACTCAATAATGACGTCCATAGCTTCAGGATAGACCATATCCAAAGCAAAAAAAAGCCAGTCATTTGACTGGCTCTTAAATAACTTTCTATTACGCTTTCAACTTAATAATGAATAGCCTTGCCATAGGCATCAAGGACAGATTCATGCATCATCTCGGACAAAGTCGGATGCGCAAAAATGGTTTGCATAAGTTCAGCCTCAGTTGTCTCGAGCGTTTTCGCAATGCCGTAACCTTGGATTAGTTCAGTCACTTCGGCACCAATCATATGCGCACCGAGCAACTCACCGGTTTTTTCATCAAACACAGTTTTAACAAGGCCTTCCGGCTCACCAAGAGCAATCGCCTTACCATTGCCCAAGAACGGGAAGCGGCCAACCTTAACCTTATAGCCTTGCTCTTTTGCTTTGGCCTCTGTCAAGCCGACAGACGCGACTTGCGGCGTGCAATATGTACAGCCGGGAATATTGGAATAATCAAGAGGGTGAGCGCTTTTCTCACCTGCGATTTTTTCGACACATAACACGCCCTCATGGCTGGCCTTATGCGCAAGCCATGGCGCACCAGCCACATCCCCAATCGCATATACGCCCGGCTCATCCGTCTCACACCACTTATTGACTTTGATTTGACCACGGTCTGTTTTTACATTGGTTTTTTCCAATCCGAGATTTTCAACATTACCGACGATACCAACAGCCATAATCGCACGATCAAATTCTTCTGTCGTCGCCTTACCACCAACCTCGATCGTTGCCTTGACGCTATTTTTCCCTTTATCAAGCTTAGAAACTTTCGCACCTGTGATAATCTTCATGCCTTGCTTTTCAAGAGCTTTCTTTGCAAACGCTGAAATCTCTTCGTCCTCAACAGGCAAAATGCGGTCCAACACCTCGACAAGAGTCACCTCTGCTCCCATATTGCAGTAAAAGCTTGCGAATTCCGTACCAATTGCGCCTGAGCCTACAACCAGCAATTTCTTTGGCATTTCCTCAGGCACCATTGCCTCCTTATACGTCCAAACAACTTTGCCGTCCGGCTCAAGCCCCGGCAAAACACGCGCTCTCGCACCAGTGGCGAGAATGATGTTTTTTCCCTCTATTGTCTCTTTACCGTCGATTGAGACTTTACCCTTACCTTCGAGTTTTGCTGTACCGTCAAAGACAGTGACTTTGTTTTTCTTAAGCAAGTGCTGCACACCTTGTGTGAGCTGTTTAGAGACATTACGAGAGCGCTGAATGACTTTCTTGAAATCAAAAGAAACGTCCTTAACCGTAAAGCCGAAATCTTCGGCGTGCTGGAAAAGTTTATTGACTTCCGCAGAGCGCAAAAGAGCCTTTGTCGGGATACAGCCCCAGTTTAAACAAATACCGCCCAGATGTTCTCGCTCCACCAAAGCAACTTTCATCTTAAGCTGGGCTGCACGAATCGCAGCAACATATCCACCAGGGCCACCGCCAATTACGATTACATCAAATTTTTTATCACTCATTGATAAACTCCTCTTGGTTTATTTCGGTTATTCAGCGGCATCTGGCGCAGCAGGCGCATTAAGGCAGAAATTAAGCCTCCGTGCAATATCTTCGGCCAATTGCCTTGCAAATATATGATAGTCAGGAAGGAAAATCTCATCTGTATTGATCTCGACAACTTTTTGTCCCTGCTCTTTTTCTATATCTAGCAAACGCTCGATTTCATCACGAAGCTCAGTCAGGTAATCCAATGTGACACCAAGTTCGAAATTCCGCCGTCTCATATGCACACGCTTCATTTGTATCTCTGGGCGGGCCTTAAGATAGACAAGCAAGTCAGGCTTACCGAATTTATATTCAACATGAGCAAATGTCTGATCGATGATATCTTTCTCTCGGCAACATCCCCCTTTGTATAAAAGGTTGGAATAAGAACGGTTATTCACCATCGCTTGATCGATCACATTGACCGAGCTCGGATGCAGCTTTGTCATCAGTTCATTATACTTTGCCAGCACGAACCACATCTGAGAGGTAAATCGAAAATTATCGGGATCAGCATACATCCCCTCCAAAAACGGATTGGTTCCCAAATCTTCATAAATACAGTGATAGCCGATTTCTTCGAGAACATTGCACAGGGTCGTCTTACCTATGCCCATCCCGCCTACTAGTTCAATTCGCATGATCTTATCCCTAAAGCCGCAATTTTCACGGCATCAGTTGTGACATTTTATGCCAGCATCATAACAGGGTTTTCGATATAGCGTTTAAAGTGCTGGAGATATTCCGCACCCACAGCACCGTCAACAGAGCGGTGATCTGTGGAAAGTGTCACAGTCATAACCGTACGGATAACAAGATCTCCATTTTCAACAACGGGGCGTTGCTCCCCCGCGCCAACGGCAAGGATACAGCTTTGTGGAGGATTAATGATTGCAGAGAACTCTTTCACCCCGAACATACCGAGATTAGAGATAGAGAAAGTTCCCCCCTGAAACTCTTCAGGCTTAAGCTTATTCTCACGAGCACGACCAGCAAGATCTTTCATCTCGTCTGAAATCTGGCGCAGCGATTTCTCCTCGGCGCGCTTTATAATCGGCGTTATAAGCCCGTCAGGTGTGGCAACAGCCACCGAAACATCAGAATGTTTGAACTGTAAGATGCCCTCTTCTGACCATGATGTATTTGCCGCTGGATAGCTTTGCAGCGCCTGAGCCACAGCCTTGATAATAAAATCGTTAACCGAAAGCTTATACTCACCATTTGCAGCGTCATTGATTTGTTTACGAGCAGCAAGCAATGTATCCAACTGACAATCCACAGAGAGGTAGAAATGAGGAACAGTTTGCTTTGCCTCCGTCAGACGTTTTGCTGTTACTTTCTTAATATTGTTGTTCGGCACAAGCTCATATTCCATACCAAGCTTATCAGCAAGGTGCGTCCCGCTTCCTTTGGTGACAGAAGCCTGTTGGGCATTCCCTTGCCCGTCAGTACTTGCGGCTTCAACATCTGCCTTCACAATTCGACCATTGGGCCCTGATCCTTTTATTTGAGAAAGATCCAAGCCTTTTTGCTCGGCTATACGCTTTGCCAACGGAGACGCAAAAATACGGCCGTCATTATTCTGAGATTTATTTTCCTTCAAAACGGAAGACGACGACGACGATTGAGATTTACTCTCTTTGTTAGAAGATGAAGGTTTAGTATCAGAAGATTTCTCTTCCTCTTTATCCTCACCTTTGCCACCGGCCTTATAACCATCCAATGCAGATTTATCCTCGCCGTCCTCGAGAAGAAGAGCAATCGCGGCATTCACTTTTACACCATCAGTACCTTCATCAATGAGGATCTTACCGATTACACCTTCATCAACAGCTTCGACCTCCATAGTGGCCTTATCCGTTTCAATTTCAGCAATCACGTCACCGGGCTCAACTGAATCGCCCTCTTTCTTGATCCATTTGGCAAGCTTGCCCTCTTCCATAGTCGGGCTGAGTGCTGGCATTAAAATCTCGGTCGGCATAACATCTCCTCAATTTTCAATAATATTATTACAAAGAAATAAAATATGTACTCTTTTTTGATATTTATTACATTTTTTTATTGACCTTAAACGCATCACTCTGTCACCGTTATCTTATACAAACAAACTTACTAACCAAAAGAGGTGTGATATGACCGTAATAAGTGCAAAAGCAGCAACTACAACTGCCTTCGAAACTAAGGCAGAAAGACGCGCAAGAATCCAAGCAGGGAACGCAGCTCGTGCAGGGCAAGCCACTGCGGGCAAAAAAGGGAGTGCAACCGCAGCACCAGCTCCAGCTGCACGATAATTACTCAGCATAACAAACGCCTTTGGCTGCTTTGATGATATCATCGACTTGCGGCAAGGCCATTTTTTCCAAATTCGCCGCATAAGGTAGCGGAACATCTTTGGCACAGACCCGGGCAACCGGAGCATCAAGATAGTCAAAAGCGTGTTCCCCGACCAATGCGGCGATTTCTGATCCGATCCCAGCATAAGGCCAGCTTTCCTCAACCGAAACGATACGGTTGGTTTTCTTAACACTCTCGATAATCGTATGACGGTCAATCGGTCTGATTGTACGAAGGTTAATCACCTCAGCTTCGATACCTTCCTCGGCAAGCTTCTCAGCAGCCTCCAAAGATTTACCAACCATAATAGAGTATGCGACCAATGTCACATCCGATCCTTCGCGCTCGATTTTCGCCTGACCGATGGGAAGGACAAAGTCTTCATCCGTCGGCACATCGAATGTTTGCCCGTACAAAATCTCATTCTCAAGGAATACAACCGGATTAGAATCACGGATCGCAGCCTTAAGAAGGCCTTTAGCATCAGCCGCTGAATAAGGTGCCAGAACTTTAAGCCCCGGGATATGTCCATACCAAGACGCATAATCCTGGGAATGTTGCGCACCCACACGTGCAGCCGCGCCGTTAGGTCCACGGAACACGATTGAACAGCCAAGCTGGCCTCCAGCCATATAAAGTGTCTTAGCCGCAGAGTTAATGATATGGTCGATCGCCTGCATAGCAAAGTTCATCGTCATAAACTCGACAATAGGCTTAAGTCCTGTGAATGCTGAACCAACAGCCAAACCGGCAAAGCCATGTTCTGTGATAGGCGTATCGATGACGCGTTTATCACCAAACTCATCCAACAATCCCTGCGTTACCTTATAGGCGCCCTGATACTGCGCAACTTCTTCGCCCATAACATAGACAACTTCGTCGCGGCGCATTTCTTCAGCCATAGCATCGCGCAATGCTTCACGCACTGTCTGCGCTTTTGTGTCTTGCATAAATGACGCTTCATCGAACTCAACAGGTTTAAGAACCTGCCCTTTTGAATATGCTATATCGCGATCACCTTCCGTTTGCGCCTCATCTGAATCTGTGCCGTATTCTGTCTCACGGGATGTGTCAGAGGAGGTTTTATCATCTTCTTCTGAATCATCTTGCCCTATGTCGGAAGAATCAGACGCGCCATCATTATCATTGATTGCGTCTTTGCTTTCGCCATCTTCCAAAAGCACTGCGATCTTGGCGTTCACTTTGACTCCCTCGGTACCCTCAGCAACAATAATCTTGCCTAGCGTACCCTCATCAACAGCCTCGACTTCCATCGTCGCCTTATCGGTCTCTATCTCAGCCAGAACGTCACCCGGCTCAACCGTGTCACCTTCTTGTTTAATCCATTTAGCAAGCTTGCCCTCTTCCATTGTGGGGCTAAGCGCTGGCATTAGAACATCAATCGTCATAACTTTATCTTTCCTCTAATTCACTTATTCCGCAGCAACCAAAACATCTGTCCAAAGCTCATGCGCTTCGGGCTCAGGTGATTCCGTTGCGAAATCAGCCGCCTCTTTTGCATGGGCGCGAATTTCTTTATCAATTGCCTTCAGATCATCTTCGCTGACCCCATGATCCATGAGCATTGCTTTCACCTTCTCGATCGGGTCTCGCTCTTTCTCACTATCCAGCTCACCGTCTTTGCGGTATTTCGCAGGATCGGACATAGAGTGCCCACGGTAACGATATGTCATCGCTTCGAGAATATATGGGCCTTTGCCTGAACGTATATGTTCAAACGCGCGCTCGGCTGCTTCATTGACAGCCAACACATCCATACCATCAACTTGTTCGCCGGGAATATTATAGCCTTCCCCGCGCTTGTACAGATCACCAGCTGCATGACGCTTAGATGATGTTCCCATACCGTATTGGTTATTCTCAATCACATAAAGAATAGGCAACTTCCAAAGAGAAGCCATATTATAACATTCAGCAACCTGCCCTTGATTTGATGCACCATCCCCCATATATGCAACGGCAACGCCACCATCTTCCTTATATTTATGAGTAAATGCCAAGCCCGTACCAAGCGCTGTTGATGCACCGACAATTCCGTGTCCGCCAAAGAAATTCTTATCGCGGGAGAACATATGCATAGAACCGCCCTTCCCTTTGGAGTAACCGTCAATGCGGCCTGTCAGCTCAGCCATAATACCGCCGGCCTCCATGCCACAAGCAAGCATATGTGCGTGGTCACGATACGCCGTGATAACCGTGTCTTGCTCTTGTTGCGCAGCCTGAATACCTGTTACAACCGCCTCTTGCCCGATATAGAGGTGACAAAAACCACCGATCAAACCCATACCGTAAAGCTGGCCTGCTTTTTCTTCAAAGCGACGGATCAAAAGCATATCGCGGTAGTATTTTTCCAATACGTCCTTTGACGGCAAATTGCTTTTTTTGCTGGAATTAGATGTTTGTTTTTTCTTGGCTGCAGCCATTCTTATACTCCTCATACGGTTACTGTGCCGAATTATGATGCGTTTTACATGATTTCAATCTGACTGACCAGCAAGAAAAATATGGCATTGCACAATTTAGCCACAGACCGGAACGCAGCCTCGCCATGGCTAAGCTTAAAAACTATTCAGGTGACAAATCAAATTTTTCAGTCAAATCAGTTTCACTTTCGGATGAGACACCTTTTTCACTCATGATACGGTCAAAGCGCTCTGTCGCCTCTGGAGGGGTATCAAAAAAGCTGTGAAGCACAAAATCACCCGGTTTCAGCCCTAACCTGCGACGCGTCCAGGCGGGAACCTCCAGAACTGCAGCCACAGCAAAGTCGCCTGTATTCACAGCCGTCTCATCATGAGGTGTGTTATTTTCGGTCATTGCTACAATGCGCCCCTCGCTTGTCAGAAAAATAAAATCAAGAGGAACATAAACATTTTTCATCCAAAAACTGACTGATTGTGGCGGGTCAAAAGGAAATAACATTCCGAAATTCGAAGGCATATGTGATCTGAACATCATGCCTTGGCGCTTCTCCGCTTCGCTTTGTGCGATTTCAATATCAAAATGGTGTAGCTCATCATGGCTTGTCATGATGTAAAGCTCGTCTGTTTCAAATTCACGAATAACGATATTTCCCTTAACGATGGCATAGTTAGAGAAAAACCAAAGGCTTCCCGCTGATAGCGCCACAGCCAATAACACCATAAAACCGACAAATGCTTTCTTCCACATCACGAATACTCCTTTATTCATATCCCCATCGTAGTCACAAATCTCTTGCTTTAAAAGGGTATTTTTAAACCGTCAAAAGCAGGCTCAAACTCTGGCGGAGTTTCTGCCAACGAGGTGCCATAATCCATTGAAGGTGGCATCGCCGTGAAATACACTTTTTTTGCGCCGACATATCTATTCCACTCAATGATCTGGTCTATATGTGCGTGTGCAGGGTTATTGGCATTTTTATACGCCCCACAATCAACCACCCAGATATCCACACCTTTAAGAGCATCAAGAGAACGGCTCTCCAAGCGCACAAGATCGGTTGTGTATGCTAGTTTACGGTTAAATATGAATCCTGTGCTGGTCACCGTCTCATGGTCAAGCGGGATCAGCTCAATCGACAGGCCGAGAAAAGAGAACGGCTTAAAGAAATCATCAGCGACCCACAAATGCTCTTGCGCAGAGCGGCGGTATATATCAGGCCGATCCGGCTCGAACACATAACCGAAACGTGCCTTAATTTCGTTCAACGTAACTTCTGAGGCGAAAATATCGATCGGCTTTTTCGCAGCAAAAGCAAGCCCTCTCATTTCATTGATGCCGATCACATGGTCATCATGCCCATGCGTATAAAAGACAGCATCAGGCACGGGTAAATTCTCACGATTAACCTGCTCTTTAAAATCAGGCCCTGTATCAATGACTATCAAACCCTGATTGCTACGCACCGCAAAAGACGTACGTGTACGCCTGTTTTTGGGGTTGGCTGGATCACAACCGCCCCAATTATTCAAGATCATCGGGACGCCCGTAGAGCCACCACAACCGAGCATAATACCTTCACTATTACTCATGGCGTTGCGCTTTGTGGAAAAGTCTAAAGAAGTTGTCACTCGTGATCTTGGCCATCTCTTCGACTGACAGGCCATGAAGCTCTGCCAGAACCTCGCAAACACGGCTAACATAGGCTGGCTCATTCACCCTTCCTCTATAGGGCTCAGGAGCGAGATAAGGTGAATCTGTTTCCATCAAAAGCCTGTCAAGCGGCACATCTGCGGCTATATCGCGCAGCTCTTGCGCCTTTTTAAAGGTGACAATACCCGAAAAAGAAACATAAAAACCGAATTTTACCGCCTCTTGGGCAAGCCAGGCCGTTGAGGAAAAACAATGCATAACACCCTGAAGCCCCTTGTCTTCAGCCTCTTCCGCTAAAACCTTCATTGTATCCTCATCCGCATCACGGGAATGAACGATCAAAGGCAGGCCCGCAAGCAAACAGGCTTGTATATGTTTACGAAAAGATGTGATCTGAGCTTCTTTATCCGAGTGCATATAATAGTAATCGAGACCGCTCTCGCCTATACCGACGACCTTTGGGTGCGTACAGATTTTAGCAATATCCTCGGCTGTGAACATTTTTTCATCTTCGCCGCCGCTTTCATGAGGGTGCGTTCCTATTGTGCAAAAAACATCAGGGTCGCTCTCTGCAATAGCGATAACCTGATCTTTCTCTTTTGCAATTTCGCAGCAAATGGTGAGCATATGAGATACGTTAGCGGCTTTTGCGCGCGCAATAATCTCGGGCGCGCTGCCATGACCGTCGCGCTCCATATTCAAATGACAATGAGAGTCGACATACATTGTAACGGGCTCCTCTCTATATTACTTTATTCTACTTCTATTCCGCTGCCTGCTCTACTTCTATACGCGGAAACACACCTTGTGGCTTCGGAATCGGCGTTCCCGGCTTAAGCGCATAAGTGTCGCCAAGATGGTCAAAGCTACGAAGTACCGCATCCACGCCAAGTTGAGACAATAATTTATCCGCTGCGCCAGGCATAATGGGTTGAATAAGAATCCCGAGACAACGCACCGTTTCCGCAAGGACATAAAGAACCGTTTTCATGCGTTCAGGATCGTCCTTACGCAAAGCCCAAGGCGCTTGGGCGTCGACATAACCGTTGGCCTCATCAACCAGTTTCCAGATTTCTTGCAGTGCTTCATGGAAACGGTACGCATCAAATTTCTCACAAACAGACAACAAGGTTTGTTCTTGAGCTCTTTTAAGCAGAGCAATGTCCTCTTGTGTAAACGTGTTCGGCTCAGGCAAGCTTTCATCACAGTTTTTTGCAATCATTGACAAACTACGCTGCGCCAGATTACCCAAGCCATTGGAAAGATCACTATTAACGCGTTGGATCGCATGATCCTCGGCATAATTGCCATCCTGCCCGCTAGGAATATCACGTAAAAGCAAATAACGCAGCGCATCAACACCAAATAGCTCCAGCAATCGATCAGGTGCGACAACATTACCCAATGACTTTGACATCTTCTTTCCTGCAACATTAATAAACCCATGTGCAAACACAGTTTCAGGCAAAGGCAGATCCATCGCCATCAGGAAGGCCGGCCAGTACACACAATGGAAACGGATAATGTCTTTACCAACCACATGGTCGGCAGCCGGCCAGAATTTTCGGAAACGTTCATTATTTTCATCAGGGTAGTCAAGGCCGCTGATGTAATTGCTCAAGGCATCAAGCCATACATACATAACATGGGCATCATGACCGGGGACAGGAACGCCCCAATTGAAATTGGTACGCGACACACATAGGTCTCGCAAGCCTCCCTTTACAAAAGACACTATCTCATTACGGCGCGTGTCAGGCACAATAAATTGAGGACTTTGCTCATAATATTGAAGGAGCCGTTCTTCATAAGCTGACAACCTGAAGAAGAAACTTTCCTCCTCCACCCACTCAACCTCAGTCCCGTTAGGCGTAAGTTTCAACCCTGTTTCAGGATCAGTGACCAGCTCTTTTTCGTCAAAATAGCCTTCTTCGCGCACCGAATACCACCCGGCATATTTATCAAGATAAATATCACCGTTCGCCTCGAGCTTTTTCCAAATAGCCTGAACCGATTCCTGATGCGCTTTGCTGGTCGTGCGAATAAACTTATCATGACTCATGCACAAATTCTTCGTCATATCTTCGAAAGTGGCCGCATTTCGGTCGCATAGTTCTTGAGGCGATAACCCTTGCTTTTCTGCTGTCTGGGCAATTTTTTGTCCAAACTCATCCATACCTGTTTGAAAAAAAACCTCATGCCCGCTCAAGCGCTTAAAACGCGCCATAAAATCAGCAACCACAAACTCATAGGCATGGCCGATATGCGGCGCTCCATTCGCGTAAGCAATAGCAGTTGTAATGTAATAAGGTTTTTTATCCGTCATGGTTACTCTCTTATCGTATAAATATAGCAGCAGAGATTAAGCGTTTGAAGCGCCTGTTACAATACAAAAGCCCTGATGTATAATGTATTTTTTATCAAGATATCTCAGGCGCCCTTCTTGGGTATGTCGTGTTAACACGTCATAGCGCCGCATCAGTGCCTCTAGCGTGCAGCTATCAATCAATCTATGAGCAAGGTTTTGCTGTCCTCCTATGCAAGAAAGCAATGGAGCATTTTCTACACTGAACTTTCCTGCCTTAACCAAAGCCAACTCTTCGAGAAAATTCTGCATAATCATAAGAACAAAATCATATTTCGGTTCATTCGGTTTAAGCGCCATCTTTGATGCAAACTTCAATAACGATTCATGATCTGGCTGCCCCTCATTTGTAATACAGCTCAGCGCTTCCTCGATAAGGTCTTTAGCATCCACATCAATTAAAGAAAGTGCCTTGCCGACAGAGCCTTCGGAAAGCGCCTGAATGAATGGCAAATCTTGCTGAGAGGCATCAAGACCGGCCGTAAGCTTAGAAAAATCACTCGCACTCAAGGGCTCAAAAGGAAGAACCCGAATACGGGACCGGATCGTCGGCAAAAAGCCACCCATAGAATGCGCGACCATTATAATCAAGCTATTGTGAGGCGGTTCCTCAAGAATTTTCAAAAGTGCATTTTGAGCATTACGGTTCATCGAATCCGCATCATCAATAATACATATACGCTTATCCCCCATAGAAGCCGTAGCACGCATAAAACGTGGGAGCTGGCGAATGTCACTGACCGTGATCGCATTGGCACGCTCATCTTTGATATCGTCATACTCACGCTCAACCGTCAAAAGATCAGGATGACCACCACTTGTGACCAGTTGCGCTGTTTGACTGTCTGCAGGAACACTCAAACTTTCAGCTGGTAGCGCTTCGTCTGCACCGCCAAATAAAGAATCTCCGCCTCCTGCATTCGCAGTTTCGTGCAGCAAAAACCGTGCAAAAGCATAAGCAAAGCTTGCTTTTCCGATCCCTTTCGGCCCTGTAAAGCACAGGCTGTGTGGCAACTTCCCCTGATTATAAAGTCGCAAGAGAAGCTTTTCTTGTGACTGATGGCCGACAATATTCTTTACCGCGCGAACAGGTTTAAGCAATGCCGGCGTGTCGTCGGATGCTGTCTCAACATCATGAGTCTGCGCTACCACTCGATCATCATCGTCGGAAACATCTTCGTCTAAGCCAAGCTCTTTAAACATTCGCTTTCAATATCCTTGTAAATTTCGCCCTTAGTGCGATTTGCATCAATCATGATGCAACGCTGAGGGTATCTGATGCAAATTTGGCGATAGCCGTCTCTGATTTTTTCGTGGAAAGCCATAGCCTTTGCCTCGAAAGAATTCTCATTTGCTTCGCGTCTTCCGGCTCTTTCCAAGCCAACAACAGGATCGATATCAAGAACAAATGTCAGGTCAGGCTCGAAACTACCGATAGCATTTTCCTTGATGCTTTCAAGCTTATCTAATCCCAACTCACCTGCAATCCCCTGATAGACACGACTGGAATCCGTAAAGCGATCACACAAAACTACCTTACCTCCGTGTAGTGCCGGCAAAATCTTTTCCACCAAATGCAGTCGCCGTGCAGTAAAGACCCAATATGCCTGCGCCACGACATCCCAGTCATAGCCTTTATGCTTTATAAAAACTTCGCGCAAAGCTTCCGCCGCATCGGTTCCGCCCGGCTCTCTTGTGACGACTACGTCATACCCCTTATTCGTAAGGGTTTGCGCCAGTTTCTTGATTTGCGTGGACTTACCGCCCCCCTCGCCACCTTCAAATGTGATAAGCTTGCCTTTATACGTAGCACCTTGAGCATTATCCACCACCCTATGCGCCCCCGAGCAAACGGTGAGATATATTGCTGAACATACGCGAAACAATAGAGGCCTTTGAAACCGATTTAGCAGCAATCAAAGGAATCGTCACATCTTCCATCATGTCATCCGCATAAGAGACAACAAGCGTGCCGACCTCATCTCCTCTTTGAATAGGAGCGACAAGCGGGGCATCATAACGAACAGCTATTTTCAGATCAGCGCGGCCATCTTTAGGCAGGGTCAACAAAAAATCCTCAGCCACAGTCATTGGCACAGAATCATATTTGCCGTAACGAACCAGAGCCTCATCCACAACTTCTCCGGCTTTAACCAAAGTTTCATTCTCGAATGACTTAAGCCCCCATGAAATAACGCGTGCCGACTCATTTGCACGCGCTCGCTCGCTTTCCATACCGTTCATAACAAGAATGACACGGCGACCGTCATGATATCCAGACGCCATCAAACCATAGCCGCCAACTTCGGTGTGGCCTGTTTTAATGCCATCTACATTCAGGTCATCACGGAACAAGAGCGGGTTACGGTTACGCTGTGTAATATCGTTATAGGTAAAAGATTTGATCTGATAATATCCGTAATATTCAGGGAATTGTTGCATAATCCCCTCGGCCAACACAGATAGGTCATAGGCTGTTGAATAATGGCGCGGATCAGGCCAACCGCTGGCATTTGCAAACTGACTATCCTCCATGCCGAGCTCTCTCGCCGCCTCATTTAATAGATCGGCAAATGCTTCCTCCGTGCCCGCAATCCCTTCGGCCAACGCAATCGTAGCGTCATTACCTGATTGCACAATCACACCCTTAATGAGATCTTCCACCAAAACAGTGTCACCGACCTCGATGAACATTTTTGACCCGCCCTTACGCCAGGCTTTCTCGGATACCTTTAATCTATCCTGCAAATTCAGTCGCCCGCTCTTCAAAGCATCAAAAACCACATACATGGTCATAACCTTGCTCATAGAAGAGGTCGGCATCCGCTCATATCCGTTTTTATTATAAAGGATTTGGCCCGTTTCAAAATCGCGCAGCATAATCTGGTCAGCACTTAAACCGACAAAACGTTCCTGAGCTTGGACTGAAAGGGGCAAGAAAAATAATAGTAAAAACAGACTTAATAGAATACGCAGCATAAAACTTCCAAATGACAACATTGATATGATTAATCAACGATAATCATAG
This sequence comes from uncultured Alphaproteobacteria bacterium, assembly GCA_964010795.1. GTDB lineage: Bacteria > Pseudomonadota > Alphaproteobacteria > Micavibrionales > UBA9664 > CAXGMH01. The sequence continues at coordinate 6,588 of CAXGMH010000006.1, read as the reverse complement.
CGCTTTTATGGCCGCGGTCAATCACACGGCTTAGAACCATATCGGCAGAGTCCACAGTTTTAATCGGCCCAAGGCGTACACGGTATAAATTTCTGCCTGAAAGCTGCACAGGCTCGACAAAGCTACGTGAAATATCTGCCAGTTGCATACTCAGCTGCCTCGCATTGCGAATATCGGAAAACGCACCAGCCTGCACATAAATACCTGTAGGGACAGGTGCGACCTGCTTTACGCCGCTTTCCTCTACTTGCGGGCTCTGCTGCTGCGTCATATTTGTGCGCGGCTCATCCATAGGCACATCCTGAAGGCGCTGTGCGCGTGCCGTAATATCAGGAGACGGCAACTGTTGAGAGCTTACAGCTTCTACGGCAGCGTTTTGAACAAGCCTTTGTGGAACTGTGGTTGCCTGCGCCGAGGCCAAACGAACAGAGCCCACATCGTTACGGTGCTTCATGTCATAGGGGGCGAAACGCTGAAACTCTTGCGGCAATTGCCCCGTCTGGTTATAGGCAACTTCGACACCATCCGTTTGAATACCACGCTTTGCAGCTTCGGCTAAAATTCGGCTCTCATCCTCCAAGACCTCCAGCTTAATTCTGGCTGTGCCCTGCTGTTTAAAACCGAGAAGCTCAGCACCGCGCTCGGAGACATCCAAAATACGCCCACGTTTAAAAGGACCGCGATCATTCACACGCAGCACGAGCTGCCTACCATTATCAAGATTAGTTACACGTATAAGACTGGGGAGCTGTAATGTGCGGTGTGCCGCCGTAAGCTCGAACTTAGAATAAACCTCGCCATTGGCTGTCTTTCGTCCGTGGAAAGGGTCGCCATACCAAGAGGCAATCCCCTGCTCGACAAGATCAAATTGCTCCTTCGGCTGATACTCGATGCCGAAGATTTTATATGAACTACCAATTTTATAGCGCCCCTCTGATTTCGGCGCTTCATTCGGGAAAGGTAACTTTTTAACCGTATAAGCTGCCAGTTGCGTTTGAGCGCAGCCCGACAAGACAAGACCAGCGCAAAGCACGAATAGTGAGAATAGCTTTTTCATTTAATTCAAACCTCCCCCGACATCAGGGCTACTGAACAATGGCATCAGCCAAAAGGCCAACAGTGGTCGCAAAGTATATAGAACGGTTCCACCGCATTAAGACATTGTAGTTATGATACACCAAATAAGCTTGAGAATCCATTCCGTCTGGAAGGATCAAAGAAGCCTGCATCCCTTCGACCACGGGAATTGGCGCACCGCCCATAGTTTTCACACCAAGCTTGCGCCACTCTGATAAAGACAGCTTCGTTTCACGTCCTGTCATAGCCTCAGGAATCGCCGTCGGAACACGTACTGCACGCCCCCAACGTTCATCACCTTTCCATCCGTTTTGCGCCAAATAATTTGCAGCCGACGCAAACACATCCGGCAATGTCTGCCAAATATCACGGCGGCCATCACCGTTAAAATCAACAGCGTATTGCTCGAAACTCGAAGGCATAAACTGACTTTGCCCCATAGCGCCCGCCCATGACCCTTCTATTTCATCCAGAGAAATATGCCCCTGATCGACTATTCTGAGAGCCTTTATAAGCTCAGATGTGAAAAACTCGCCACGTCTTCCTTCGTAACCTAATGTCGCCAAAGCATCAATGATATCGAAATTTCCAGTATAGCCTCCATAACTCGTTTCAATTCCCCAAAGGGCAACAATATATTGAGGCTGTACGCCAAAGCGCGCGGAGACACGTTCCAGCATATCCCGATGCTTCTTATACATTTCGCGCCCCTTGTTAATACGAAAATCACTCAGCACACGATCTTTATACTGGGCATAGGTCAAACGCCCCTCCGGCTGTTTACGGTCAAGCTCGATCACTCTAGGTAAATAAGCAATTGTCTGAAAGGCGGCCTCGACTGTTTGAGCCGAAACGCCCTCACTCATGGCCCGGTTCTTTGTCTGATCCAGCCACAGCTGAAATTCTTCGGGCGTATAGGCAAAACCACGGCCGGAAGTAAGAGTTATACTCAAGCACACCAAAATAAGGAATGAAAAAATCTGTCGCATAATCAAAGCCTATGAGCTTCGCAACCTGGGCACAAGAAAAATCGGATCAGTGCGCAAAGGCTGGACTGGACGCAGGCGCAATATTGATGTTTTTAAGCGCCCTTTTCGCTGAGCTCAAAGCATTTGCAACAAAGTGCTTCCCTTTAAAGTAAAGCGTTTCTTCATTTTCCACACGCTGCTGGCGCTCGTAATCCTTAACGAAAAGGCTTGCATAGTCTTCCGGGAAATTTGCATCAACGATCTCGACTTTAACGCCAGCATATTCCATCTCATTTTTCACGACCGCTTTATGCATATCAGATTTTGCTATGCGTTGTTGCTCAAGATTACTCTGATACATCTTTGCAGAGAACAGGGTCAGCCCAAGGCTTAATCCCTTCCACATCAAATACATACCAAAACCAAGCACTGCCGGCGCGCCGGGAACGGCGGCCAACACCCCAGTTCCTAAGAGAGTGCAAACCCCAAGATAGCCTGCACCTGCCGCCATCCATTTGGAAGAACCGGCTATTTTATCCTTAACATATCGAATGGCCTTTGGATCATGGACAGAGTTCGGATTCTTCATGACTTTGTGAAACAGCATAACTTTCTGGAAAGGCGACGCCTTCTCAGTGAAAGTATCGCGCATTCCTGCTTTTTCTCTGCGATATGCGGTCTTATCCAGATATTGCGCACGGCTTTCAAGCGCCTCTACATTCTTTTTCGACCCCATCGCCATAAAGGCTGTCATTGCAGTGGCAACCGTTCCTAAAACAATCGGCAAAGTAGCAAGTCCGACACCACCAGCCGCAGCCATACCCAAAAGTCCGACACCACCAACCAGCATGGGAATAGCCAACATCGGCTTTTGTATAAAGGTGCTAAAGGCCGTAAGAGCAATCCCGCCCCAAACAGATAAATTCAACATAGCGCCGCCGTCTGCATTACTGATCGCTTCAGTCAAACCTATATTGCCAAAGAACGGGAAAATAAGCCCAAGACCCAAAATCGAATAAGTACCAATAAGCAAAGGCGTCGTGTATTTTGACAAACCCGAAATTTTGCGCTGTGACAGCTGAGCCGTGCGCGCCTGTTGTACAATTTGTTGCTTCATATCAAGCGGCATAGGAATAATCGTGCCGTCCTCAAGCTTTATTTTCGCCGTCTTTAAACCAGCCTCCACAACACGCGGGTCAATTTTATTACTTTTAGACACATATCTCTTTTCGCTAAAGCGAATATCATCCTTAATCAGATTATTTTTATGAAGATGACTGACTAAGCTCAGACGGTTACTATCGACTGCAGGCTTGGGTGACGTTTGTAAAAACGTATGGCCAAAGAGTTTGAAATTTCCATTGCCGGCCTTTTTTTGCATCCATGCCATACTTAGAAACGCAAAACCGATTATACCGCCAATAAGCGGAAGTCTGGACGCACGCAGATTCATCTCTCCAATTAAGGGGACGTTTCCTAGATCAAGATGGATAAATGATGCCAGCCCTTTAATTCCGTCGTTTACGCTGTCATCAGTGAACTGATTAAGTGCTTTTCTGTTGGCAATATTATCTTGAATGAACTGAGCGAACCCCTCCCCAAATGCTCCATCGGCGATATAGGTCAGGATATTTAAATTAGCAAATGTCGGTAATTGCAAAAACCAGATACCGGCAGTTATAACAAGCGACCATGCGATAATTGGTGCTGCTGCCCCCAACCCCTTTTCAAATTTTTTGGCACGCTTGAGGCCAGCGGCTTCTTTGCGCATAGCAAGCTGCGCCTCTGAAAGTTCTTCATTGTCTGAATTTACTACGTCTTGATTATCATCGCGAAGGTCATGCCAGTGCAAAGCCGTATATTTCAACTGGACAAACATTTCTTCTGGGATCGGTGTCTTACCATCGTTCTTTTTCTTATACTCATAATAAAAGTTTTCGTATTCTCGCCATGCCTGTTCAATCTCTGCAGGCGAGAAATCATCAATATAACGGTGGTCTTCAAGCTCTTTTGCAGCCGCCTTTACGTCCGGCGCAACATATGTCGGATTAAAGTTTCTGTTAAACCCGCTTGCAATGCCGTGCATAGAAACACCACTACGCATATCGATCGCGATTTTAGACACTGGCTCTTGATCGATGATAGCTGTTGTCATTCGCGCCCCCTCTATGCCATTGCCGTTAAGGGTTGGGTGTTTTGATGAGCACGTTTGTGATGAAACTCAAGAGCTTTACGTCTTCGCTCTTCATTTTTCTCTATTTTTTCCACCTCTTTTGATGAATAGGTCAAAACGTCTTTTAAAAGGTCATAACATTCATAGCTAAGCGGATGTGCGTTTCGAACAACATCTAAAGGCGCGCCTATCCTCAGCAAGGCCAGTTCTAATAATGCAGCATCTTTGGCTCCGTGTGTCTCGTAATTTTCAATGCTTGCTTCCCTCTCAGCCTCCGTGAAACGAGAGATATGCTTAATGCCAACATTATCATAAAACTGGGCAATGCTCGTGTCTTTCCCTTGCATCAATACAGGCAAGCCCTGGAAATACAAATTCGACATTTTTGGCAGGGCAACAGCAAACATTATGCCCTTACAGATCAAGGCAGGAGCCGTGAAATAAGGTGTCATACCCGCAACGATAAGTCCGAAGCAACATAGACTAGCCACCGCCAAAGCGGTATGCATTGGCTTTGGCAAACTGTTAAATGCGGAAGTTAATTTACGCGCACATTTTTCAAACTTATTATATTGAAACTTTTTTAGATGTTTTTGCGGATCATTGATGTCAGAGCTGTCAATTTTACCGTCCAGCGTTGCACGGACATAGGCGATATGAAGTTCTCTTTCAGAGACGTCTCCGACAAACCTCAAACCACGCGATAAACAGCGCAGATCATGAGACTGATAATAAACATCTCCCTGCTTATCAAAATCTTTTTTTACATTGCCCACAAGAGCACCCCTATCACACACACTTTTAGTATAATAAAAATAACCTAAATATACATAAAAAGTCAAATTTTATGTCTACAGTATGCCGATAAGGGTTTAACAAATGCCTAAAATCATATGCAATTGCATTTAAATTCACAAAGCGTGCAATAGATCACATTTTTCGTTTGCGTCTTTGGCGCGGTTTGACTATAAAACCAGTTGCAAAGATCACACAACATTATCACTTATGGATGGGTGGCAGAGTGGTCGAATGCACCGGTCTTGAAAACCGGCGTGGGTTCACGCCCACCGTGGGTTCGAATCCCACCCCATCCGCCACTAAACAAAGAACCGGCCTTGGGCCGGTTTTTTTATACCAAGACAAATATCAGTCTGTTTTGTTATTTCCGCGATATAAATGTACAATAAACAGCCCCAGCAATAAGACAACAATGCCGCCAACAGCAAATGGAATAACGGCATAACCGTTATCAGGGCTTTCCATGACGCTCCACATAATCTTAGCAATAGCCCCTGCGATAGCAGCAGCACCGCCCCATAACAAAGAACGTTTCCAAAAACTACCGGCAGTAACGGTCAAAAATATAATAACGGCTACAATCGATACGATATTTTTCCAGTCAAAGCCTGCTTGGATTCGTTCACGCTCCATATAAAGGAAACGCTCGACCTGTTGATTGGTCTCTTCAGGTATGGGAAACCAAAACATAGAGGTCAGAATTGCAAAAGTTGATAAGAATATGCCGTTAATGCTCCTGCAATACGCGAAATAACAAAAAGGCAGCATGAGTAAAGGACGAACAATCCATGACCATATATTCTGATGACGTGCGAACGCCCATTCGAAAAAAATGTCATTCGTAATGAAAGCATAGAAAAAAATCAGATGAGCCAAAATCAAACCATAAAGGGCAATTCTACTGTTTAAAAATGCATTCATACTCTAACTATTGTCTATTTTTAACGTTCTCACAATATAACTTTATTTCCAGTAAGGCGCATAGCTAAGCACCCCCCTATGTTATGACTATAAAATATATTGCATTATTATAATAACTGCTCCCAAGGAATTTTTCATAGGAAAGGGTGGCCGATAACACCTGCTTTCATACCTGATGCCTAAGGCTCAGCCCACAAACCGCCTTTAATAACGGCACTCTTTGCGCCTGTAAAAGCAGCTAAAGCAGAACGACATGAACAATAATGGTTGGCTTTACCTTAAGCCAATCACGAAAATAGCGGCGGATGCAAAGGCGCGCCTCTTCACCGAGTGTATCTTCATCCGCCCATTTTTCAGCGGGCAGCTTCGCTAGCTGATCGCCGACCATATCGAGCAACTCATCCATACGCGCCATATCACGCTTACTGGCCTCGTCAATCAACCCCATAGTAGATAGCTGCAAATCCTCGATACGCTCTTCCTTTGAATTGGCGACGAGAGTTGCCAGCCCTACTCCATGAAAACTGATACGGCGGCGTTCCTTGATGGCCGGATGGTCAAGAGAGACAATCCGTACGGCATCATAAGCCAAAAGCTCGGCAGGAACTGCACCGACAGGATGCAGCCCGTTTTCGTCAATATGAATAACTT
>CAXGMH010000005.1:0-54683 GCA_964010795.1 uncultured Alphaproteobacteria bacterium | reverse complement strand
TGAAGCGCCGGGCTTAGCTGCGCTGGATTGAGGCATACTGGGTTTATTAGGTGTTTCGATCTTTCTTTGTTCTTCTGCATAGGCGTCACTAAGCTCTTGTGGCTGGCGTACAAAATCCGAGGCCATTTTCCCAATCTCATTGGCAAGGAAAGAAAAGGCATAAAAACCACGCATAGCAGAGCGGGAAGAAAGTTCGCGCATTTGTTCATCTGTTTGTCTAAGAACCTCACAAATATTTTCCTGGCTTGCTTCTTTATAATTCTGTCCTTTTGTAAATGCCGCCCATTTTTGTGCCGCTTGGTCGAAAACACCGGTCAGGCGCTTGAGGCCGATTTCAGTGATTTGGGGCTTTTGTGCATGGATAAAGTCTTTGTAACGATCATTAAGATAGACAAGGGCTGCATAGCTGAATGCCGCGGTTAAACGCGGGTTATGCGCCGCGGCAGGGTCAACAAATACAGGTTCGACCGGCTCTTCTCCTTCGGCAAGCCCTTGATTCATTTGGCGCTGATAGATGTCTTCTATGATATCGGCTTGAGTGAGAAGATGATGTTGGCTGATGATATCACTCAGCGCAAAGGCAAGCTGGGTTACATTAGTATATTTGTTAAAGTCGGGTTTCTGATTGTTACGAGTTTGTGGTTCCGAATTGTCCAGTTCTTCTTTGAGGGCATTGAGTGCTATTTCACAGATGGATAGATTCGTAAGGATTTCTGATTTCTCGTAAGAGAGGAGCGCGGATTGATTGGTCTCGAAACTTTGAGCCATAGCGCGGACAGCCTTTTGCTGCTTAATGTGAAGGCCGCTGATAATACCGCCCATATCGGGATCATTTTCCAGCATAAACAAAATGCCTTGTGCGACGACAAGTGAAATTGCCGGATCAAAATTGAGTTCGGCGTAATTGCTCATTGTTTGAAATACGTCTGATCCTTCATTTGTGACGGTCATAATGTCTCCATGGTTATGTCTAAATCTATAAAGCGCACTTGCACGAATGTCAAAAGCATTTTACGGTTTTATATGTTTCAAGTTTTGAGGAGGAAGCAGCGATGTATGATAGTGACAATATTTTCGCAAAGATTTTACGCGGTGAAATTCCTAATAGTACGGTCTATGAGGACGATCATGTTCTAGCGTTTCACGACATACAGCCTGCGGCACCGACACATATTCTTGTGATTCCAAAGGGCAAATATAGCGATATGACAGATTTTTCAGCTAATGCCGGCGCCGAAGAGATCATTGCTCTGAACCGTGCGATTGGCATTATTGTCAAGGATCGTAATCTGCATCTGAGTGGCTATCGTATGGTGTCAAACGCAGGCGTAGATGGTGGTCAGGAAGTGCCGCATCTTCATTGGCATATATTGGGTGGAGAGAAAATCGGGCCTTTGCGCTCAAAGGCTTGATTGTTTAATAAAGGCGCTCTGCCTCTGTATATTCATTAGGTGCCGGGATCGGATCCATCGGCATCGTTTTTTTTCAGGGTCGAGCATTTCTAAATAGCTTTCAGCGATATTAGCGTGGGCATAGGCCTGATATTCCATCATCTTGGCCAGCTCAACCACTGTTTGCTCGTCGGATAATTCATGGATTTCCTGTACGATAGAGCCGAAAGCATTAAGGTTGTCTGGACACTCTATCAATAGTTCTTTTTCCTCTTCAGGATCACAATGGCCATAGTCTTCACGGGCGTTGATCCATGCGCGGCCATAGCGTTCGGCGATATCAATACAAAAGTATTTAAGCTCGGTTGCCAAAACACCCATTTCCTGTGGCGCGTGCTCGGATCTTAAGAGATGATTGGCAAGCATGATGCCGCATAAACCAAAAGAGATCAGCGCCGTATCAGGCCTTTGATCGGCAAACATCTGATGCATGGCCAGAATGGTCTTTTTCTCAACATTGCTTTGTTGCAGACAGGGTTGAAAATGCAAAGGTACGACCATTTCCACATAAAGTGTACCAAGCTCGGGCTGTGTAAGGGATGTTTTAAAATCATTCATATTCGAAATCCTATCTGATTCTCGGGTCTTTGGGTCAAACAGATTTAGCCCTCACCTACGCTATCGATTCGATCCTTAACAAAAGGTTAATCTCTTTTAATGTTCTTTCATATGTGCCATATACAAAAGGAATTATGTTTTAAACCAACCGTCAGGATCGCATGGCTGCTCAGATTAAGACTGTTTCTTTTCAAGGTATCGGTACTCTGGATATCGATGTTCAGGTGCAGATATCAAACGGTCTTCCCGCCTTTAATATAGTCGGATTGCCCGATAAGGCCGTAGCCGAGAGTCGCGAGCGTGTCAGGGCAGCGTTGCACGCGCTGGGGCTTTCTATGCCGCCCAAACGTCTGACGGTGAATCTGGCCCCGGCCGATGTGGCCAAAGAAGGTGCGCATTATGATTTGCCGATTGCTTTGGGTTTGTTGGCGGCTATGGGCGTTTTGCCGGCCGATGCGCTTGATAACTTTTTGGTGCTGGGTGAATTGTCACTTGATGGCCATTTAAGTCCTGTGCATGGCGGTCTTCCTGCGGCTATTCATGCGCAGTCGCGAGCGCTGGATTTAATATTACCTGCTGCTAACGGTCGCGAAGCGGCATGGGCGGGTGATCTGGATGTCTATGCGCCGAAACATTTGCTCGATATTTTAAATCACATAAAGGGTCAGCAGGTGATGCGTCCGGTTGACCTGGCGCAGGCATCCGATACGCCAGATGACGAGCAGGCTGTATCTTATCCGTGTATGAGTGATGTGAAGGGGCAAGAAAGCGCAAAGCGCGCTTTGGAGATTGCTGCTGCGGGCGGTCATAATATTTTGCTTGTCGGCCCTCCGGGCTCGGGTAAATCGATGCTGGCCGAGCGTCTGGCCGGCATTTTACCGCCGCTTAGCCCTGCTGAGGCGCTCGATGTTTCGATGATACATTCGCTCAGTGGAAATCTGCCCGCAAGCGGACTTGTCCGGCAGCGTCCTTATCGTGATCCGCATCACTCGGCTTCTCTTCCTGCGCTTGTAGGCGGTGGGCATAAGGTTAAACCCGGCGAGATATCGCTAGCCCATCGCGGGGTTTTATTCCTTGATGAGCTGCCGGAATTTTCGCGTGCCACATTAGAGGCATTGCGACAACCCTTGGAAAGTGGCAAGACGCTGATTGCGCGTGCCAATCATCACGTTTCTTATCCGGCCCGGTTCCAAATGGTGGCAGCTATGAATCCGTGTCGTTGTGGCTATTTGGGTGATGCTTCACGTGAATGCACAAAGGCGCCCAAATGCGGATTGGATTATCAGGCAAAACTTTCAGGGCCGATACTAGACCGTATTGATATGCGTATAGAGGTGCCGGCTGTTTCTTTATCTGATTTGTCACAGGGCAAAAGCGGTGAAACATCGGCGCAAATTGCTGCGCGTGTCTGTGCAGCGAGAGAAATACAGGTAAAGCGTATAGAAGATGCGGGGCTTGATAGTAATGCGCTTTCTTGTAATGCGCATTTGCCTGCGGGATCGCTCGAGAATTTAATACCGCTTTGTCCAGAGGCGCAGGCGCTTATACAGCGCGTAGCAGAGAAATTTGCTCTTTCTGCACGTGGCTATCACCGCTTATTGCGCGTGGCAAGAACCATTGCGGATTTGGCGGGTGAGGCGTCTGATATTGCATTGCCTGAGAAATATATCGCCGAAGCTCTGGCTTATCGCTGAGCGCGTCTCACTCTTATAGTAGTGAGGTTTTTAGCAAATCCCATTGCAGCAAAACGGTCGAGAAAATATAAAGACCGATCCCGATCATTGCCAAGCCAGAGCCAAAACGAATGCGCTTGAGCCATGTGTTATTGAGTTTTTTCCTTATCAACAGGACAGGCAAGCAATAGGCTATGAGCACAAGCAGGTCGGCGCTTAAAATAGCGGCACTTATGGTTGATATCTCAAGTAGTGTGAAGCTGGTTACGCCTGTAATAGCGGGGATACCTGTTAATACAAACAAAAGTTCATACGGGTTTGAGAATGTCAGGAAAAAGCCAGAGATAGCGGCATGAGCAACAGAAGATTTTGATATGCGCTCTTTTTCATCCTTAATGTCATTGTCTTGGTTAAAAGTGCTAAGCTCCAGAGCTTTTACACCCATAGTGACAAACAGCACGGAGGCTGTGGCTTTGATAAACAGAAACACAAAGCCTGAGTGATCGGGTAGGAGGCCTAGGCCTCCGAGTAAAAGGAAATAGACACTCAATGCGGCAATGGTGGAGCCACACCAGAAAACAGCCATTGCTTTCCAACGTCCTTCTGCGGCCAAAGCGATAAAGGCGAGAAGATAAGGGCCTGGCTTAATGCATAAAACCAGTGCAGGGAGGAAAACCAGCCAGAAGAGTGTGAAATCAAACATTCAGGTTATGGAATCTGGGATGATTAATAGGTATCCAGTTTCTCATTGTATGAGAAAAATGTGTTGTTTGATCCGATGCCTTCATCGGTATTAAGCATATCCTGAATGTTATCGTTGACAGGGATCATATAGTCATGAGCGCTTAAAACTTTACCGCTTGCAACGTCAATAATGCGCACAGACACCTGAACTTCGCCGCTGGAAACGGCATAAGTCCCTGTGACAACGGCGCCGGCTTCACTCAATCCGGAGATGGCGCGTGCGTCACGAGAGAGTAAAAATTCTCCACTGGCGGCTTTGTCTCTTTGGCGTAAGAATAAAGCACGTCTCAAGCGTATTTCAGAAATATTTTCGAACCCTTCTTCGACCATTTTAGACAGGATCTGCTCTGAAATAGAGCGACCCAGCGCAGAAGAGGTCTCAAGTTTGTCAATGTCACTAATGGTTGTGATGACGATTGGCGTTGATCTGTCAAAACCGGCTCCGAGACCGTCAATAAGCTTGTCTGCGGCCTTGTGGTTTTTCACGATCAGATTGACCTGAGGTTGCCATGGCTTGGTTGTTTGTGCGCATCCGGTAAGTAATCCAACACTTAGACATCCGGCAATCATTAACGTAAAAAGCTTTTTCATTTGGGCCCTCATTAAATATGGTCATATTCCTAATTCAAATCAAAGCTTATCAGCCTCGGCGCATCCGGTCTAGACCTTGTTTTGCCCGCTCCCGTCCTTTTTCACTTAGCCAGCAAACCGGTTCACTTTGGGATCTTACGGAACAAAGCGCTCGTGATTCAACGATAAGCCCACAAGATAGCAGAAATTGCACGGCTTCTTTTGAATATGTTTTGATAAGCTCGGCTTTAGAGATGAAGGCGCCTTCGCGTCCCGCATAGTCTTCCCATTGTAACATGATGCTTAGCATTTTCGCCTCTTTTAATCGTTAATGAAAATCATTCTCAATTATTCGCGGGGATGATGCAAGCATGGCTCGAATTTTTCTCACAAAAAAACCGCCCTGAAATTCAGAGCGGTTTTTAAAATCTAGACTAAAGCGAGATGATTATTTGCGCATAGAATAGTCAAAAAGCTTTTCAGCTTTTTCTGAACGACCTTCATCAGCAGATACTTTGTTCGCTTTGTATTCTTTTTTGTGCTTCTTGTGCTTTTTAACCGTCTTTTGACCTTCCATGCAGTTATAAGCAGTACGGCATTCTTTTGAAATGCTGCTTAGTGCAGAAAAGTCGTTAGATGATGTTGTTTGGCAAGCAGCCATAGTCAGAGAAACGGCGGCAACACCAGCTAGCATTACGAATTTTTTCATAGTAACCTCGATTGTTTAACAGTTATTCTTTGCTCAACTCTTTGAGTTATACGCATATTAAACGCTGAACTCAAGAGCTTGTTCCAAAAAAAGCATGAATTCGTGATCTTATCTACAGGCTTTGGTTAAGCGCCAGACGTTCGAAATAGCGGTCTATTCCCTCCTTGAGCGTAGCTGCGATTTTCTCTTGATAGTCACTGCGTGTCAGCATACGTGCCTCTTTGTTGTTGGAAACAAAGCCCGTTTCGACAAGTACAGAGGGAATGTCAGGTGCTTTTAAAACAGCAAAACCCGCTGAGCGATGCGGACGCTCAAGCAACTGGATGTTTTCTTTTTCAAAGGCAGAAACGATAGAGCCGGCAAAGAAATTGGATTGGTTCATAGTGTCGCGGCGAACAAGATCGAGGAGAATATTGGCAACATCCTTGTCCTCAACGGATAAATCAACGCCGCCAATTAAATCGGCTTTGTTCTCTCTTGCGGCCAGACGTGCGGTTTGCTCATCCGATGCTTTGTCCGAAAGCGTATAAATGGAGGCGCCGCTTACACTGGCTTTTCTGATAGAGTCAGCGTGGATGGACATGAACAGATCGCCCTTATGTTGGCGGGCAATAGCGACGCGCTGATAGAGTTTGAGGAAGCGGTCGTCCTCGCGTGTCATGACAACTTTGTACCGGCCTGTGCGCTGGAGCTGGTCGCGTAGTTTCTTTGCAATGGCAAGGGTAATATTTTTTTCATATATATCGCCCTTGCCGACAGCGCCGGGATCGACACCGCCATGACCTGCATCGATCACAACAACAGGTTTGCGCGGTGTAGCCGCTTTTTTAACGCTTGGCGTGACTTGCGGCGTGACTGCGGTGTTTACTGTTTGTGGCTCAGCAGTGGATAATGAGCCAAAGCGTTTGGCTTGTGCTGCCTTATTTGCTGAGGCGGCATAGTCAATAACAAGGCGATGCTGATATCCGTGATCGGGCTTCAGGAGGAAAGCACGAGAAATCGCGCTATCTTGCTCAAGATCGAGTACAATGCGAGAGATGCCCGGCTCCAAAACACCTTGCCGTACTTTTTTGACCATAGAGGTTTCAATATTTTGCAATTTAGCGGGTTTCCAGTTGAATTCCGGCAAATCTATGACGAGGCGCGAGGGGTTGTTTAATGTGAAAGCGCGAAAATCGCTGGGTTGATTTAATTCCAGCACAATGCGGGCGTTATCCTGATATGTCCCAAAGCGCAAGTCTTCGACAGATAGCGCGGCATGGCCACTTATCGGTATGGCGATCAAGAAAAGCAATACTGTAAAAAAACGTGAAACGACTCGCATAACTGAGATTCTAGGCGGTTCAAAAGTGTTACGCAAATAATTTTGCTGTTATTGTCCGCCGCTGGTCAACATAAGGTAATGGCGTTTTTCAATGAGGCCTGCTTCGAAGGCCTGAGCCGCCGAAGTTTTCATCGTCTGGCCGTAATTCGGAATCATGCGTTCGACTTCGTTCGACCATTCGCGGAAATCCATATCCAAAAGCTTTTCCCGTACCCCGTCGTCAAACACCATCCACTCGCGGATACCCATACGACCACCGCCCACTTTGGGTACAAGAGCCTGTGTTACAATCATACGAACGGTTTCCATGAGGGCATAGGCGCGTTCGGCGCGCTCATCCGGCTCAAAGGCCGATATCATTCGGCGGATTGTGTTGGAAACGCCTGTTGTATGGGTGGTGGTATAAACGGTATGACCTGTTTGTCCGGCTTCGATTGCGGCCGAGATAGTTTCGCGGTCACGCGCCTCCCCTATCAAGATGACATTTGGTTTTCTACGCAGGGCATTGCGGACGCCATGGGCAAAGCTGTTCAAATGGCGGCCAATCTCGCTTTGTGAAACAACAGAATGCGGAGATTGAATTGTGTCATAGGTATATTCAACCGGCGCTTCATAGGTTACGAGTTTGCCACAACCATGTGGACTTTCGAGGATCATGCGGTTTCCAGCAGCAAGAAGTGTCGTTTTACCTGAACCTGTAGGGCCTGTAATGATGACCATGCCTTGACGCGGATTCCAGTTCTTGATGATGTCATCCTCGATATTGAGGTCTTCCATCTTGGGTGGTTCTGACGGCAAGGAACGCATAGTGATCTGGGCGGCATCGCGACCCTTGGATAAAATAGCGGTTATATTGACGCGAAAGCGTACACGCGAATAGCGGTCGGGACGAATTTCATAGGAAACGTCGAGGTCTTTACCCGAGGCAAGTCGGGCTTGTGCGTCCGAGCCGTAGATTTTTGCAAGGAAAATTGCCATATCGCCGCTATCAAGCGGTCTGTATGTCGCGGGGTAAAGCTTGCCGTGGATATCGTTATAAACAGGACGATCGGATTGCAAAGTGATATCGGAAGCGCCTTGCTCGACACACCACATAAGGAGTTGGTCAACGTGTTCTTCGGTAAAGCGATCTGGCTCTTGTGGCCAAATGCCGCCAATTTTATTGGCTTGTTTTTTAAGACTTATCGGTTTGCGGGCTGCCATTGATCCGGTTTCGCTTGAAGTTGAGATGGTCCGGTGATCCGCACAGCGCGGTCCCCGATACGCATTTGGTCGCCCCCTCCGGTCACGCCGCGGTCTTCGTGGAGTGCGAAGGGAGGTGTAATCATATTCTGTGATAATAACATACGGTAGCGAACCATGCCCTCAAAATCACGTGTCAGGCGGTTCAGATCGGCCTGAAAGATCTCATCAGCCTGTTCATAGCCCTGTTCCCAGCCCTTTTCGACCCATTGAACCCAAAGGCGTCGCTCTTCAGGTGTTTGTGGGCGTAAAAGATCAGGTGGTGGTGTGACTGCTTCCCATGTACGCGTTAGATATTCGCGCCAATTACGTGCTGCCGAGACAATGCGCGCATTCTGGTTAATCTGTATAATTTTTTCGGTAACAGCGGCCGTCTGTCCGTCTGACTCGATCAATAGGGCGTCCAAAGCCTCGGAGACAATTGGTGGTTCGATTAACAGACCGGACGGGGCAAGAACCAACAATCTCGAAAAATCAAAGGTTTTATCCAGATAAGGCGTGCTTAGGCGCAGTTCCTGACGGATTTCATAGCTGCGCATCGCCAGTCCGCCTCGCGCACCATAGGACAAAGCCGCATCTTTTAAAGCGCTGCGACGAATATCAAGCGCTAAGGGTTTTTCGCCGTCTTTGTCACTGAAGGGGTCACCATCGGAGCGAAGGGACTTAAGTTGTTCAAGTTCTGGCGGGCGCTGGGTCTCCAGAGCCACGATGTCGTCACTGGACTGTGTGTTCATGCCGAATTGGGCAAAAGAGGATTGCGGCAAAAATGCCAGCGCAAAAGCGGAGAAGATCAGGCCGCTATGGATCAGGTGACGCAGATGTGCCATTAGCGCACCTCTCGGCTCGATCCAAGCGCCGATGGGTAGTGCAGTTCAATCATGCGGCGGGAGGCGTCTACCTTAAGGTGAGACTTACCACCAAGTTGCAGGCCGATATCTCTGAGCATATCAATCAGAATGCGGTCTTCTGCATTAACGGCGACGATGAGAGGTGTCGGTGGCTCGTTACCGATTGTTTTGAAATTATAGCCTGCGCGATCCGCGATTTGTTGCAAGAGCGGTGCAGGTTTCCCGTACCAGCGAATGCTCATGGTGCGGCGCAATTCTCTTGGCGCGTTTGGAATGGTTGCTGCTGCGGCTGCCTCAGGGTTTCGGGTTTTCTCAACCGCAGCCAGTGTTTCCAAGGATCTTGACGCACGGTCAGCTGCCTCGGCGAGGCGCACAGTAACGCCCTCGGGCTGTACGACCATTTGCGGATTTTGAACAGGCGCAGGGCGCAGGGTCTGGCAACCTGCCAAAGACAAGCCTATTCCTGCAACAGCGATTAAGCCTAGATATCGTTTAATAATTTTAAATCCCGTTTTTTTCATGACATTCACACCACTCATAAAAGTAAAGCCTATCGAAATCGATCACAAGAGATTTATTAACAGGCTTGGACAATCTTCTCAATAGTTAGTTGCTTTATGGTAAGAGCCCCTTGCTCTGCATTGCTTGTATCACTTTCCCTTTATAGCGCTGTCCCAAATGCGGCGTGCGCGAATGGTAATGCGATATAGCTTTTGAAAGAGATTTTGTTTCGTTGAGATGCTTGCGCAAAATCCATGCCGATACATTCATATTGGTGCAGGCATCATCGCGTACCCATTGTGCTGCCTGAGCCTCGGAAACGCCCCAATGTTGAGCGAGCTCAGGCATCCAGACTGTATTAATTTGCATTGGCCCGAGGTCATAAGTGCCGTTTGTATTGCGCACAGCCTGTCCGACCTTGCCACCCTCGACGCTCAAAATCCCGAGCATAACAGCAGGCGGAACCTGATAGGTTTGTGCTGCTAGAAACAAGCAGGAAGCAATTAATTGCGCTATCATGAGTTTGTCTAACCCCTATACCTTACTGCCAAGCCCTTAATTCTATTTTACCCTTCGGCGCGCTTTTTTGCAAAAAACGACATTGGGTTCCCCGAAGATTGGCCGTTGCCACTTTCTTCTTCGTCGCTTTTTGTGTCTTCATTCTGGCTTGAGGGCGCGGCTGGTTGCTCTGTGTCGGACGGTTTTTTGAAAAAGGCCATCGGATTAGCATCAGACGATGGCGCAGCCGTTTGCGCAGAGCTTGCCGGTGTTTTACCACCTGCGGAACCTGCATTTTCCATTAAGAGATTTTTGGTCAGCGCCATCATCAGGCCAGCTCTGAGTTCAAACATTGACCATAGATTATCGAGAGGGACTGTCCCGTCTTTCAAAAGTTTTTCGCGTTCATCATCGCTGAGTTTTTCAATACGGATTTTTTCGGCATTGTGACAAGAGGCATAAATATGCGTAAGCGATCTTAATATGCCCAGCTCGGCCAGTCTTGCATCGGCCGCATCTTGTTTGCCGAAAAGGCTTTTGGCCAGAAGGCGCGCGCGGCTCTGCAGCTTTTTCGAGACTTCTGCAAGGAAGGTTTTCTCATCACGGCCGAATGCATATTCGCTCACACGAATAACGACGGGGAGCATAGCCTGCATTGATTGGAGCACCATCTGATCTTCGTCGAAAACCATGCGGTCGGAAACCGATAAAGGGTCCATATCCGCCAGACGGAAACGGCGATTGGCAGCTTCTTTGGCTTCGGTGAAGCCTTCGGTAAAAGTCAGGAGGCGTTCATAGATCGTGCCGACGCGCTCCATATCTTTTGGGCTTAAAAGGCTGCCTGTCTTGGCAAAGTTCTCAGCGATAACCGGCGCAAGGTTAGAGGCAAGGAGCAGCTTGAGCGCATCCGCCTCATCAGGGTTTTCCGGTTCGAAATGCCTGGATAAATCCTGACTCATTGTTACGGACTGGTTCAGCAGTGCCGCGAGTTGCTTTGCGTCCTCGCCGGAGACATCTCCGTCTTGCTTGTTATGTGCCCGTAAGACAGCATTCATCAAGGGTGTGCCAAGCTTCTCAAATATTTTAAGGCTGTATAGTGTTTTTTTATCCATAGCCGTAATCTCAATTGATCTCTTGAGCTATCATAGCTTTCTATTAATTTCCAGAATTATTTGCTATTGAACATCTTTACCTGTCAAATCGCTCACGAGGAGGTCGTAATCGGCCGGTTCGCCACGAACAATTTTAACGGTACCCCGGCTGTCGCGGTAAAACAGAATTGGCGTGAGGTCAAAGCCCCAGCTCTCAATCACCTTCTTGTTGCGAATGACCCCTTGTATATTGACATTCGGGTCACTGCCAAGCTGCGGTGCTTGATTGGATATATAATCAAAAAACATCGCTTCGCCGTCCAATGCGGCTAAAATCAGGGCGCTGACACGCTGGGATTTTGCTGTGAAACCGATCGGGATCATGCGCAGCTGTATCTGGTCGGCATCCATAAATGGCTGAAGCCCGCGCATAGTTTTGCGGCAATAAGGGCAGTCCGGATCAATAAGCGCATAAATAACAGGGGCGCGGCGCGATCCAAAAATAGACCAGTTCGTGTTTTCCAAATCGACCATTAGGCGCTCTGACGCTGAAAGCGGCTGATCGTCTTGAGCGATAGTAGCCGCCTCGTCGCCTGATGTGTTTTGTGTTTCTGCTTCTGTTTGTTGTTCTGATTGTGCTGAGACAATCGGGTCGGTTTCCTCTGATGCTTCTTGTGCGCTCATTTCTGCCTGCATACGATTTTTCTCTTCCTGAGCCATACGGCTGATTTGCGAAAGTACGTCAAAGCTATCGCCGTCGCGCAAGCGCATATTCTGGAGCTGGCGCAGGGTTACATTATCGCCGTCATCGCTATAGAGCATTCCCTGAATAAAGGCCTTGGTGCCTTGCGGAGAATAGGCAAAAGACGGACGGCCACGACTATAGACCATCCAGCCGTCAATTCCGTCATGTTGACCAAGATAACGAACCTGCGCTCCGTTTTCCTGTGCCTTCTGGATCGGCGCCGGCAAAGCCTCCGCACTTGCATTTTCAAGGCTCGGCCACTCTTGGGCAACGGCCGGAATTGAGATAAGTCCAATACAAATGGCAATGGCTTGGATAAGAATGCGCATAGATAACCCTCTGCTGTTTTTTTAATGTGATATTGTACAGCAGTGATGGCCAGCGTGCAATGAATCATATAAGCAATTTGTTGACATATGTGCTGGTTGCGCTTAATCGTGTGTCTCGAATCTAAGGAGATTACAATTGAGAGAGCAATTAAAAGAATTTAGCGCTAGCTTCCCGCAACCATTACGGATTGAAAAAGAGGACAAAGACGTCATTGACGTTGTGTTTGACCGCGCGAACTTAAGCCACTTAGAAAAGGCAGTTAAGTCAGAGGATTTTGCCACAAGATCTATCAGAGGCCTATTTGAGCTTGGTAATGACTTTGGTGCTGTAGGGGATCAAAAGGGACAGCTAGCCGTTCTCGATAATATTTATGCAATTTTTGCGGTTTTTGATAAATTTGGTGTTGAGGCCAGCGTCGTTTCGATTGCGTTGGTCAATGCATTTTGTAATCGCATATTCGAACTGTATAATAGCACAGATTTTGTAGACAGCTTGACGCCTGAGAATATGGATATGATTGTCGAATGGCATGAGCTTCTACTCAAAGACAACCAGTCTCAGTCAAGCGAAGATTGGCTGTATTTCGGAAAGAATATTAACACTTGTTTTTATCATTTTTCATGCCGCGCCTCGCAGCCTTCGGTTCCATCACCAAGTAGTGTTATGACAGCTGAATTTGAAAAGGCCAACACAACTAAGGACGAACTAACGCAAAGACTAATGGCTGTTGCTAAAAAAGAAATTGAAGTTCGGAACGAAAGAATACTGGCTGAAATTAAAAACAGGTGTGTTGACTGGCTTCCCGACTAGCCCTTCCGATTTCTCTTGAAAACGGGTTTCATTCTCTCCATATTATTGACTGTGATCGTTTTAACAGATCAGTAAACAAAGGAGTTATAAGACGATGAGTAATCATCCACAAGCATCCCGTTCCGAGAGCCTGAGCCAATATGATGTTGGCCTGCGTCTCCATTTCGCACGGGTATATAAAATCATGTCGATCGGCCTGTTTATTACGGCGCTGGCCTCTTTCTTTACATCGACAAGCCCACAGATGATGCAGGCAATCCACGGTACGTGGCTGGGTCTGATTGTCTCTTTGGCGCCGCTGGGGATTGTGTTCTTTGGGCTGAGCCCACAAAATGTGCGCAAGATGAATCCCGGCACAGTACAGGCGATATTCTACGGCTTCTCGGGGCTGTTGGGTCTGTCGCTATCTTATATCTTTGCTGTGTATACAGGGATTTCTATCCTGCGCGTGTTCTTCATTACGGCGATTACATTCGGCGCGATGTCGATCTGGGGCTATACGACTAAGCGTGATCTGTCCAAAATGGGCTCGTTCCTGTTTATGGGCTTGATCGGGATTATCATTGCCTCGATCGTGAATATCTTTATGCAGTCCCCTGCGATGATGTATTTCATCTCTGGTGCGGGCGTGATCGTCTTCACCCTTTTGATTGCTTTTGATACGCAAAATATTAAAGAGACATATAATGAAGGTGATAGTGCCGGCGATCAGACGAAACTGGCGACGATGTCCGCGCTGAGTATGTATCTCAATGTTATCAATCTGTTCCAGTTCCTGTTGATGTTCCTCGGCAACCGCGAATAGATTATTTCATATTTACAAATTACAAGCAGCCCCCTCTTATATGAGGGGGCTGTTTTTTTATCGGAAATTGTCTCATAATAATTTTTTTTCAGGAGAGTTCTATGCGCGTTATTGTCACTGTTTTTGTATCTGTTTTGTTGTTATCGGCGTGTTCGAATACCCTAGAGGGCGCGGGCCGCGATATTGAAAAAGCAGGGCAGAAGATTCAGAAGACATTTTAAGCTTGAAATCATCAGGTAAGCTGTCTAAAACTTGGGTCATCCCAATTGGTAAGGGGCCGTAGCTCAGCCGGGAGAGCGCTACACTGGCAGTGTAGAGGTCGGCGGTTCGATCCCGCTCGGCTCCACCATTTAAAACTACAATAAAAGCCGCAAGAGCGGCTTTTTTGGTTTTAAATCACCAGAAACTTAACGAGCGCGAATAAAATGAGCGAGGGTTTTAGTTTCGCGTGTAGAGCAGTATTTGTTGATATTATGAAAAAAATATTACTTGTTATTGATAATTGTGTTTGGGATAAATTCTATAATTGTCAGCTTAATCTAGTTGAAGAATTACCTGATACACAATTTGATGTGTGCATGACAAAAGAAGTGGTGGAATTTGAGGTAGAAGCTATAAATCGCAATCCTGAGAAAAAAGCACTATACCAGTATATACAAGAACAAATTCAGAAACGTTCGATAAAAACAGATTCTTATTTTGGGTTTGCCTGTGCTACGTCTCATCAACAACATAAACCTAGAGTTGATGGTTTTGGTGTGGGTAGGTTTTTTGATGCGCGTGATTCTCCTGATTTTTTAGAATATCAAGAAAAAATAAACAAAGAGAGAGTTAGGCCAACGAGTTTGTACCACAACGAAGCCGATGCCTCTTTAGCATTAAGAAGCGCTACCGGATTTGTAGTGTTAACAGCAGAAAGTAAAAATAAAAGAGGGTTATTGCAAGAAGCGTATAGAGCCGGGAAAAAGGTATTGTTTTGGGACGACTATAAGTGTCAAGAAAAGTGCTTAATGGATTTTATAATTAGCAACTGTAAGGATAAAGAAATATGACATTATTAATATTTTTCTTTCCTTCTAATATTGTTAAAAGTTATCTTTCTTTTAGTTAAAGTTTTCTGTCGATGATACTTTCTTTTCTCGCTTATTTTGCTATATCTTGTGTCGTAAGTTCAAAAAATCAAAAGTAAAGTGAAGAGCTTGGGGCTGTATTATGAGCGATAGACAAAAAACAGATGTGGTGATTATTGGCGCGGGGCCTGTCGGCCTGTTTGCCGTATTTGAGCTGGGCCTTCTTGATATGAAGGCGCATCTTGTTGACATCCTTGACAAGCCCGGCGGACAATGTGCCGAGCTGTACCCTGAAAAGCCGATCTATGACATTCCCGCTTGGCCGGTGATCTCAGGCCAAGACCTGACCGATCGCTTGATGGAGCAGATCGCACCTTTTGATCCTGTCTTCCACCTTGGTGAAATGGCGCAAAGTCTTGAGAAACTCGATAACGGCAACTGGTTGCTTAAGACGGATCAGGACACCGAGATAGAAGCACGCGTAATCGTCATCGCCGCAGGCGGTGGATCATTCACGCCAAAGAAACCGCCGATTGCCGATATTGAAGACTATGAGGGAATATCCGTATTTTATGCTGTGCGCCAGATGGAGCAATTCCGCGGCAAAGATATTGTGATTGCAGGTGGCGGAGACTCGGCGCTTGACTGGACGTTAAACCTTGAGCCGATTGCAAATTCGGTTACGCTTTTGCACCGCCGCGATGATTTCCGTGCGGCTCCTGATAGCGTCAATAAAATGCGGGCTTTGGTTGAACAGGGCAGGGCACGCCTTGCGATTGGCACGCTGAAAGAGCTTGAGGGCGAAGACGGCCATATCTCGGCGGTGTGTTATAAGGATAAGGAAAGTGGTGAGATGGTCTCTCTTGCCTGTGATACTTTACTGCCATTTTATGGCCTGACGATGAAACTGGGGCCTGTAGCCAATTTCGGTTTGAACCTGCATGAGAATTTGATCCCTGTTGACACCGAGAAATTCGAAACATCTGAAGAAGGGATTTTTGCAATCGGTGATATCAATCACTATCCGGGTAAGCTGAAACTGATCTTGTCCGGTTTCCATGAAGGGGCTTTGATGGCACAGCAGGCTTTCCGCTATGTCTATCCAGAGCGTAAATTACGTTTCCAATATACGACAAGCTCGACCGACCTTCAGCAAAAGCTGGGTGTGAATGAAGAGAATGACGATAAAACTCGGGCCGCGGCGGAGTAGCCTATGACACAGATGCTTTCTAGTAATCAACTTGTGGTTTCAAACTGGTTGTTCTTTACGGCCTTTATGGTGGCGGCGATGGCTGTGATCGGAGCTGTTACGCGCCTGACGGAATCGGGTTTATCCATGGTTGAGTGGCGGCCTTTGATCGGGGCTTTGCCGCCGATGAACGAAACAGAATGGCAAAGGGTTTTTGACCTTTATCGTGAAACACCGGAATATGCGCATAAAAACGCCGGTATGACGCTGGCAGCATTTCAAAATATTTTCTTTTGGGAATGGTTTCATCGCCTTTGGGGGCGGATGATCGGCTTGGTCTATGCTTTGCCGCTTTTATTTTTCTGGCTGCGCGGGATGATCCCTGCGGGGTATAAGGGCTATTTGCTGGCAGGTCTGATTTTTGGCGGCGCGCAGGGGCTTATGGGGTGGTATATGGTGCAAAGCGGCCTGGTTGACCGTCCTGATGTATCGCATTATCGCCTGGCGGCGCATCTTTTGCTGGCCTTCTTCATCTTTGGCTATGTGTTTTGGCTGGCGCTTAAAATGCGCGACTTTTCCCTGAAAGATATGACATTTTGTCAAAAGCGCCACGGCATGAGCGCGCTAGCTCTCTTGATTGTTACCATCTCTTGGGGCGCTTTTGTGGCTGGTTTGGATGCAGGCCGCATCTATAATACATGGCCTTTGATGGGGGGCGGGGTATTGCCGCCTGAAACTTTCGGCGGTCATTCGGCATTATTTGAAGAGCACGCTTGGGTGCAATTCACGCATCGCTGGCTTGCGGCTCTGACATTTGTTTTTGTGGCAAGCTTTGCCTGGCGCATTAAATCGCTTTGGCTGACGGGGGCGATTACTCTTCAGTTTGTCCTAGGTATTATCACGTTGTTGTCGCATTTATGGATACCGGCCGCGGCGTTGCATCAGCTCGGTGCGCTGTTCGTCATTGCTACGATGATCCGTGCGGTTATGCATCGACACGCATAAAAAAAATCCGGGTTGGGGCCCGGATTTTTCTACTTACCGCTGTTTGTCCTAATTCAAGAACTTTGTATTTTGGAGGTTGTTTACAATAAACTTTGTTTTATTAGAAGCTGATGCCTGCAATCCCGTTATTACGTCCCGCAACCTTTGTTTGTGCAACATTGATTGGGCGAGATCCGCTCATGGAAAAGCCGGCAGGCTTCACATAGATTGGGCTACCTGTTGTCTTCCCCGACAGTTGAGCCCCGACACCGCCAAGCATGCTTGCTTGGGCAATTCCTTGCATATTACCGAGTGAACCAAGTCCACCACCAGCCAGAACCTGACCGGCTACAGAAGCGGCTTGTCCACCAACTTGTCCGGCTGAGTTCAAAACGCCGCCCAATTGTGCAGGCACATCAGCTGCGTTTAATCCCATTACTGTTAGAAGAACCATTAAAATACGTGACATGATATTTTCGCTCGCTTGTTTTTTTTGTTTCCGTGTAACCCTCTATGTTTCTAAGAATAGCAGCGATGATTTAAGACTTTCTGAATAATAGATAAAATTTTATATTATTATTTGTGTTTAAAAACAGCGGGTTATGAAATCTCACCCATTTTTTGTATATTAAAATCGGAAAAAAATTAAATATTTTCATATTTCATGTGTGTGGTGATATATCAAAGGCGGGATATAAAACGGGGTATTGTTTTGTGTTCCAGAAAAACGTAAAACCGCTTTTATGAGTGATTGTTTAAATATTGTCTTTATGGGAACGCCTGATTTCGCCGTGCCGGCCTTGCAGGCTTTGCATGAGCGCTCGGCGCATAATGTGGTCGCTGTGTATACTCAGCCGCCCCGCCCTAAAGGCCGCGGCAAACAAGAGCAGAAATCGGCGACGCATCGATATGCGGATACACATGATATCCCTGTGTATCATCCCGTCTCTTTCAAAAAACAGCCAGAAGCGGTTGAAGAGCTTAAGGCCTTAAAGCCTGATGTGGCTGTGGTGGCGGCTTATGGTTTGATCTTGCCGCAAAGTGTTTTGGATATCCCTGTGTATGGTTGTTTGAATATCCATGGCTCGCTCTTGCCACAATGGCGCGGGGCTTCGCCGATTCAGCACGCAATCTGGAAGGGTGACCAGACAAGTGGTGTGACTATCATGCAAATGGAAAAAGGACTGGATACCGGTCCGATGATTTCGAAGAGTTATGCTGATATTAACTTGCAAACGACTGCTTCTTCGCTTCACGATGTATTATCTCAGCAGGGGGCTGATGAAATTATAAAGGTGGTCGACACATTGGCCGCGCAAGGAAAGCTGGAGGCAGAAGTCCAAAATGACGCGCTTTCCTCTTATGCGCCGATGCTCTCTCGTGAAGATGGGATTATTAACTGGGGAGATACAGCGACAGCTATACACCGTCAAATCAGAGCGTTAAACCCTTGGCCGGGTACGCAATGCGCTGCGCCTGAGGGTAAGGTTCTTAAGATCCTGGGCGCCCAGCTGACGGATATGGTTTCGGAAGATATGGCCGCTGGAACATTGATCGATAGGCATGGCCATATTGTTTGTGGGGATAAGACTGTCCTGAGATTAGAGACGGTCAAGCCGGAAAATTCAAAAGCAATGGATATTGCTTCGGCAATTAATGGTCACTATATAAAAGTCGGTGACAGGTTGAACTAGGAGGGCACGATTATGGCTGAAATGACATTTATAATGCGCGATGGTAGCGAGCAAAAAGTGGATGCGCCCAATGGCCTGTCTGTGATGGAGGTTGCACATCACAATAAGATTTATGAGATTGAGGGCGCGTGCGGCGGGTCTTTAGCCTGCGCGACGTGTCATGTTTATGTGCATCCGGATTGGTATAAAAAAGTCTTGCCCGAAGATGGCGCGATTTCCGAAGATGAAGAAGATATGCTTGATCTGGCCTTTGACCTCAATGATTATTCCAGATTGTCTTGCCAGATCATGATGAGTGACACACTTGACGGTCTGATTGTTGCTCTGCCCGGATCGAACCCTGATTGGGCGTAAGGTTTTTTCTTTATTGAACTGTATTGTGCGGCGCTCGTATAAGAGGGCATGAGTAATCTTGCTTTGATATGTGCCGATCAACTGACCCGATCTTTACCGATTTTTGAAAAGATCGATAAGGAGGGCGACATTATACTGATGTGCGAGGTCAAGGATGAGGCGACTCGCATCAAGCATCATAAAAAGAAAATCGCTTTTTTATTCTCTGCGATGCGCCATTTTGCAGCAGAGTTAGAGCGAGACGGCTATAGGGTTTGTTATACAAAGCTCGATGACGAGAATAACCGCCACAGCTTTTTCGAAGAGGTGGAGCGACATATTAATAAGCATCAGCTTGATACAGTTATTGTGACCGAACCGTCTGAATATGATGTGTTAGAAAACATGAGAGGCTGGTCGGATAAGTTGGAATGTACGGTCGAGATACTGGACGACCCGCGTTTCCTATGCAGAAAGGAAGAGTTTGCCGAGTGGGCGCAAGAGCGAAAAAATCTGCGCATGGAGTTTTTTTATCGGGAGATGCGTAAACGCTATAAGATTTTGATGGATGGCGATGCGCCGCAGGGCGGGGATTGGAATTATGACTCACAGAACCGTAAACCGCCAAAGGACGGCCTGAAAGTTCCTGAGCCAAAGCATTATGCCCCTGATGACATTACAAAAGAAGTTATGGAGCTTGTCGCTGAGCATTTTAGCGAGCATTTTGGTGATCTCGAGCCATTTTATTTCGCTGTAACAAGGCGGCAGGCTCTGGAGATATTGAAAGATTTTATTGAGAACAGGCTGCCTGATTTCGGTGATTACCAAGACGCAATGATGCAAGATGAGCCATGGATGTATCACTCGCATATCAGTTTTTATTTGAATTGCGGGTTGCTTGATCCGAAGGAATGCATCGCCAGAGCAGAAGAGGCCTATCATGACGGCAGCGCGCCGCTTAATGCTGTTGAAGGTTTTATCCGCCAGATTCTTGGCTGGCGCGAATTTATCCGCGGTGTTTATTGGCTCAAGATGCCCGAGTACCGTGATGCAAATGCATTGAATGCCAGGCGAAGCCTGCCTGATTTCTTCTGGACGGGCGAGACAAAAATGAACTGTCTGCGTCAATGTATTACCGAGACGAAGAAAAACGCCTATGCTCACCATATACAACGCCTTATGGTCACAGGCAATTTCACTCTTTTGACGGGGATGCATCCTGATGAAGTCAATGAGTGGTACTGGATTGTCTATGCTGATGCGTTTGAATGGGTCGAACTGCCTAATGTTAGTGGTATGATTTTGTTTGCCGACGATGGTGTTTTTGCCAGCAAGCCCTATGCGGCCGGCGGAGCCTATATCAACCGTATGAGCAATTATTGTAAGAATTGCTCTTATTCGGTTACAAAGAAGAATGGCGATAAGGCGTGTCCGTTTAACTATTTATATTGGAATTTCTTGCTTGAGCATGAAGATAAGTTCCGTAAAAATCCGCGCATGGCGATGGTCTATCGCTCTAAGGATAAAATGGGCGAAGAGAAAATCGAGGCGATCAAGGCAGATAGCCGCCGCTTCTTAAATCAAATGGAGAATGGTGAATGCGTATAATTTTAAGTGTTTGTGCGGTAATAATGTTGACGGCTTGTATCGGGCCGGGTGAGATTGCAAGTTTTCAAAAGCAAAGTGCAGGCCATTTTCCTGATCTGGTTGGTATTAATCTACATGGTGAAACCGTGCCAGTCCCGCAAAGCTTTGAGGGTGAATATAACCTCGTTGTCGTTGCCTTTAAACGCGAACAGCAAGAACAGGTCAATGAATGGATTGCTTTGGCTGATGAGCTTATGAAAGAGTATGAAACTCTATCTTTTTACGAATTGCCTGTGATCTATGAACTGCCGGCGCCGATGCGCAGCTGGATTAATAACGGCATGCGCAGCGGTATTCCAGGCCCGCAAGCACGTAGTCGCACGATCACAATTTATACCGATCGCGAGAAATTTTTCGCGGAAATGGCGATGAGCGAGGATTATATCTACCCGCTTATGCTCGATGGCAAGGGTAAAATCCTATGGCGCGGCCAAGGTGTGCCTGATGACCGCCAGCGTACAGACATCCTCTCTTTACTGAACTCTGATGGCGCATAAAAAACTCAATTTGCCGGAAAAGATTTGCCTGGTTTGCAAGCGCCCATTTGTCTGGCGAAAAAAGTGGGAACGGGACTGGGAAAGTGTAAAATACTGCTCTCACCGTTGCAAGCAAGCGGCGAAGAAACCTAACGAGGGATAAGCCCAAGTCTTTTACCGATGCCGCGTCTGAGCGCGATATTTTGCTCGGCATCAAAATTCCAAACACCGACCGCCCATAAGAGACTGGCCGCAGCAAATAAAGGATCAACCGCCGTTGCCAGAAGCCCGTTAAGGGCATAGCCTGCGCCGTAAAAGCGTGCGGGGCCGAGATGCCAGTTTAAAGAGCCTTCCTTTGCGGGCTGGGAATTTCGGTAGAAAAGCGATTTAACAGTCCCAATCGCTGCTAAACCAAAAGTGACCCCCGCGCCAACTGCATTAACGGGGGCCGCCACCAAGTTAAATTTACTGGCCGGATTGGCGGCAATGGCGGATAAATCGGCGGCGCCATACCATGTCATATTATAAGTCGCGAGATTTTCAGGACGCTTTTTGGTGGCAATTTCTTTGGCGGTGAATAAATGGCCGATACCCCAGCCCGCCAGCGCCAGATTGCCCAATAAAACCATGCGCAAATTTTGTGTCACCTCGCCGATCATGAGCGCGTCAATGAGGCCGATCCCGGCTGAGGCAAGATTAACCAAGCCTAACATCACAAAAGGCAGGACGGGTTCTTTGTTTTTCTTAAAGGCTGTAAAGCAGCGATAGGCAATAAAGGCGGTTGAGGCAATTTGAATAAAAAGACCGATAGGGTTGCCTGTGGCCGCGGCGAGAACCATATTTCCGGCGCTGAGTAAAAAGGCCGGATAAAACACCGTTTGACGAAAAGCATCTAAAGCGCTGACCTGCGATCCTGAAGATGTCTGCACATCTCTTGTATTGCGCATTGTATTTTTTCCCTGTTCATTTTGAGCTTATCGGGCGGGAAGGCAGAGTCAACGAAATAAATACATAAAATGTGTTCTAGTGTTAACGAAGCGCTAAATATTTTTGCGTATGCTCCGTTTTAGGGGTAGATAAAGCTGCGAGAAAGAGTACAAATCGAGAGAATTCAAGAACAATTTCTTGCGCTTATGTAAATATACGTGTATATTTGCTGGGTGTGTGAGACGAGTATATCGTCTGAAAATTGAGGTAAGAGGGTAAATCCATGGCGGATGTGAAAGATTTAGATCAGATAGAAGATATTAAAAATGCAATTCTGAAAGGTGTGCCTGATATAAGTGCACGCCGCATCAATAATCATCTTGAGCGCATTACGGGCGCGGTAAATCTAAGTAAAGAACAGCAAGCAGACTTGTTGAAAAAGGTTTTATATCTCAAACGTCTAGCTTTACTTTCGTCGAGTGATGTAATTCAGCTAGCAGGATATAGTCCGGTTGCTCACCATAATTTTCTAAGAGATTTGCCGTTCGAAGCAAAAGAAATCGAAAAACAGATTAATAATAAGTACAACAGCGTTCTCAGAAAGACAGCCAAGAAAAGCGGTGTTGGCGTAGATTCGGTGAGAAACCGTATTGAAAACCAAGATAAGCAAGACAGCAGCGTCCATACACCACCTGTAGCCACAATGGAGACACGTCATATGAGCGCCCATGACGATAAGCCTGAACCTGTGCAAATGTTAGAACAGCCAGACGAGGGTGCTAGCGTAGAACTCCCTCCGGCAGATGATGAAAATGCAGGAGTGCAGGATGATGAAGCGTTGGCCGCGCTTCTTAAAGAAAATACAGATGAGGCAGATGCTAAGGCTGAGGCTGAAGCTGAAGAGCCAAACGCAGAAGAAGCCACCGCGGATGTTCCGCCTATGCCTGAAGTCACGGAGCAAGACGGCGGGGATAATGAGGATAATGCGGGTGACGATCAGGCTGGTGAAGCGAGCGATAATGATCTTGCCATCCCACTGCAAGACCCATTCGCAGGCCTTTTGGAACAGATGGAATGCATTGTTGACGGTGTTCATGACCAAGGCCACCCGCTTTCTGATACGGATCTGGGGCAAGAGATACGCCAAGTAAACCGCGAAGAAGGTGTCTTGCTCCTTAAGCGAGCGGTGAAGGCCGCCTCGGCCAACCCTGATGTTGTTCCTGTGATTGTTTCCATGTTGGAAAGCAAGAATGAACAGGACGCTGAAGAAGCAGCAAGAAAAGCGGATATTGGCCATACGCTTATGGTCGGTCTGGCCGCGGCCACTGATGAGGGCGGCAATAATCCGCTTCCTTATATCAGGGCAATTCTACGTAAAAACGGTATTGAGCTACACAGCCAGATCACATTAGACGAGCTTATGGCTGAAATTGATAAACAGGTAAAAGAGCACGACGCTTTGGCTGCACAGCCACAGACCAAATCGGCGCTTGAGATTGCCGAGGCTGTTGAACAAAATGCTCCAGATATCAACCCTGCGGATTCTCGTAAGGATCAACTCGAAGCATTGGCGGCGGCCATATACAAGGCAACTGGCGCGCAAGGCCCTCTCGTATTAAAGGGGCATGAGCGCATGACATCTGTGCCGGATCTCGAAGAGATCATTCTCAAAAAGATTGCCAAGGCGCAGGAAGAGATTGCAGCCGGTCGATTGGACGGGCAGTTAAAAGGTGAATATGCCCTTATTTTGGCGCAAGGTGGCCCCGAGGCCCAGCTCGCATTTCTAAAGTCTTTGAGTGAAGACGAAGACGATACAAGATTGCAAGAATTGGCCGCTATGCCGATTTCAGAATTTGTTACAACCGAGCCTGTCTCCGAGGTGGAACTTGATGATCAAGCAGAAGGCACTGCGCCAGAGGCTGTGGCTGATGAGCCGCCAGCAGTGGATGAAGAGGCGAGCGCTGAAGCAGCGGCTGATGCTGAGGAAAATACAGAGACGGAGGCCCCCGAGGCCCCTGCTATGCAGGAAGAGCTAGATGAAAGCGCACAAGAGTCTGAAGTGCAAAAAACTGAACAGCATGACCAGAACGCAGAACAAGAAGAAAATTCCGACCCTACGGGTATGAATGTTTATCTTGCTAGGGCCAGAACTGAGCTTGTTGAGGCAAAATCAGGTAACAAGAAAGAGGCAAAAGAGCTGTTTGCGCATATGGCTCACGCCGATAGATTGACCAAACAGGCGGATGATCTGGGGCAATTTGAGAATGCTCTCGAAAGAGATGTATTCCGGAATCTGATCTTGTCGGATTTGCTTAAAAACGGCCAGAAAATCGATGATAAGCTAATAAAACATTATCGTGATGAAGCGCGAGACGAGATTTCCAGAGGGCGTGCTGACGCAATCAGTGCAGAGCTAAAAGGCCAAATCAAAGAAAAGCGTGATCTGATTGCAAATGCACCAGACAGCAAGCGTGCAAAGAAAGAAAAAATCACCGCAACAACCAAATTAACCAAAGATAATTATAAACAGGTTCTGGCGAAGCGAAACGGCATAAGTATTTTTGGGCCTTTTGCAAAGGCAGCGATGCCAGCAAGTCCGACGCAGCTTGTTTTAATGGGCATGGGTGCGGCCGCGGGCGGAATTTTTGCGGTCGGCACTTTGACAACAGCAGCGTTTTTGGCTGCTCCATTTGCAGTTATTGGCGGGGTTTTAGCGGGCGCGATGTTGGGTAAGACACTGGGCTCGATTATAGACACGGCGCAAACGAAGGGCATGGGAGAGGCAATGAAGCAGGCCGGAATGGTAGGCGCTATTGCTGTTACGACGCTGCTTTTGGGCGGTAGTTCGCTTCTTGGTATGGTGGCTGCGCCGGTTATCGGTTTTGTCTTTGCTCTTTTGTCGCATAATACTAAACAAGGTAAAGCTCTAAATGCGGCCTTTGATGAGCAGTTAAGGAAAGAGCTTACTGAGGCAGGTATTGAAGAAAAACGCATAGAGCGTATTGTTCGTCAAGAAAGAGGAAGCAGATTTTTCAAGACTCTGGTTGAGAAGACGCTTGTTTCTGCTGCATTTGCGACAGTTTTCTCCAATATAGAAGCGCTTGACGCGCCTCAGGATGGGTTGGTTGCTCAGGCAAGTGGAGCGGAACAGACGGCTTCGGATAATATTAGCGATGCAGGTAATGGGGATAGTAATAGCGTTCCTGTTAGTGTGAATTCCGAGGCGGCTATGGGTACGGATACTGCATCTTCTTCTAACCAACACCAGACAGAAATAAATCTGTCGACCAGCTCTGCTCCGGCACAAGATGGTATAGTGGATGATGTGCAGGAGCCCGATATGCCTAATGAATCAATGGCATCATATCAGTCTGATTCAGTCTCAGAGCCTGCGCCTAACGCGGTTAGCCATGATGTTCCTTTAAGAGACCAGGCTGCAAATGCTTATAATGAAGGAAATTATCAAGCAGCGTTAGAACATCTTGATAACGATGGGTCGGTGCCTGCGCAAATTGACGCAGCCGTGATTAGATGGGCTCATATTGAAGGGTATTCACAAGGTGATGCTTTGACGGAGCTTGCAGATCTTAAAATACAAGCAGAAGAAGCTGGTCATGAGCTAACTGCAGAATATGCAGAGCGTATGATTGCTCATGTTGAAACTGGTCAATCTCTTGCGCCGATGCAGAATGAGCCTGTGGCATCTATGCCGGCGCAGCCAGCAGTTGAGCAGTCTCAGCCGAGTGCGCAAGAAAGCTTTAATTCGGCCTCTAATGATGCGGAAGCACCGGTTGTTCGTAATGATATGAGTGTTGATGAGGCTCTTGTTACTCTGCGCCAAGCGGTAGAGGCAGATGGTGCTTTGCCCGAGCATATTGAGCAAAGCCTGATTAGAAGTCTTGATAATGCTTATGCCGTGGCAATGAATGCAGGCGATTTCGAGGCGGCAAATCGTGCTATGCAGGCCGCCGGCGAGGTCTATGCCGGTGAATATGAAAGTGCGCTGAACCATTTGACTGCACCGACAGAGACAGAAATGGCTGCGCAAGATGTGAGCCATTCGCAGGTTAAAAAACATACAGGCTTTTCTAAATAATTTTTTTTGGCAATTCTTGAGATTTCGCTATCTGGACGAAGGCTCTGCGACGCGTTAGAATATGCGCATGATCGGATTTTTTTCCAGAGCCAAAACTTTAGAAGCGGAAGCGGCAAGGCTTGAGGCATTTTTATCAGCCATGCCAGGGGCTTATTGCGGTTGGTCTGCGCGTGGAGAGATGGCCTATTCGGAAGATTTCCCTGCGGTTTTTGGGCTGAAGGCCTTGCGCGATGAAGGAGATTTGTTCCAAGCCTTAAGCTCGACTGATGCCGCTCTTCTGGAGGCGGAGTTTAACGGCCTGCGCAAGAAGGGCGCTGATTTTTCCATTGATGTTCAAACACATGACAAACAGCGTATAGTGCGATTGCGCGGTAAGCGTGGCCGCAATCAGGACCGTATGGTCAGCTATGATGTTATCTGGGCTGAGGATGTGACAGAGCAGATGCGCGAAAAGCATGATTTGCTCGAAGCGCGAGAGCGGGCGGAAACATCGGAAGATTTCCTCAAGACAATTCTGGACACTTTATCTATTCCTGTGTGGTTGCATGGGCCGTCAGGCCGATTGCAATGGGTCAACCGCTTTTATGCGGAAACGCTGGGCATGACACGCGAACGTGTGCTGGACGATCAAAAAATGATTCCGTTCGGTCGCAAAAAAGCACAAGAGCCGGAAGAGGAAACCCCAGAGTTGTTGCCGCTTGATATCCTGGGTAAGCGTTGTCTTGATGATGGACAGCCGCAAATGCAGGAGCAATACATCGTTATTGATGGTCAACGACGTCTGTATAAGAGTTTCATTCGCCCCGTCGAGGGGCGCCAGCTTGCAATCGGCTTTGCATGGGATGTCTCAGGCCGTGAAAGAGCCGAAGAAGAATTCAGGATATACCGTACCAATACGAGGATTCTGCTCCAGAAATTGCAAGCAGGAGTCGCCACGATTGATGAAAGCGGTCGTGTTGTGTTCTACAATGATGAATTCGCCCGAATCTGGGGGCTGGAAGAGCAGTGGCTTAATACAAGACCCCAGCTCGGTGAGATTATGGAAGTGCTGCGTAATCAGCGTAAATTGCCCGAACAGGCCGATTTCCGTGCGTTCAAAAAAAGCTGGACTGATCGCGTGACATCCCTTCTTGATAGCGAGGAAGAGATGCTGCATCTGCCCGATAACAGAAGCCTTCGTATGATTACAATTCCGAACCGTCTGGGCGGGATTATCATGACATTCGAAGATGTGACATCGACGCTTGAGCTTGAATCCTCTTATCAAACTTTGATGGCTGTGCGTCGAGAGACGCTGGACTCGCTCGCGGAAGGGGTTTCGGTCTTTGGCGGGGATGGCCGCTTGAAGCTGTGGAATCCTAATTTCGTTAAAATATGGGGCTTGAACCCGGAGGATCTTGATGGCGAGCCGCATATTTCACAGATCATTGAGCGCATGAAATATAAGCTTAGGGAAGAAGAGCGCGACGAGCAAAAGTCTATGATAAGCTCTTTCGCGCTTGATCGTGGCGAATATGAAGAAGAGATTACCCTATGCGATGATACGATTTTGTCGATTTACACAGTGCCGCTCCCTGATGGCGGTGTGATGATCGCTTATGACGATATTACCGATACCGTTATGGTTGAAAAAGCCCTGCGTGAGAAAAACTTTGCTTTGGAAGAGGCAGAACGCCTGAAGCTCGACTTCCTGGCTAATGTATCATACCAGCTCCGCACACCGCTGAACGCTATTATGGGCTTTTCCGAGATATTGAATAATCAGTATTTTGGACAGCTCAATGAGAGACAAATAGAATATTCAGGCGGTATTCATGAGGCCGGACAGCGGCTTTTGAGCCTGATTGACGATATTCTCGATTTATCGACGATTGAGGCCGGTTATCTCGAATTAAATACCGATCAGGTTCATGTCGGCCAGATGCTCAATAACCTTTATGACTTGACTCAGGAATGGGCGCGTAAACAACGCCTTGAGGTTCGCCTTGTCTGTCCTAAAAATATTGGCGCTATCGAGGCGGATGAACGGCGCTTGAAACAGGCCTTATTGAACTTGATCCGTAATGCGATCACATTTACCCCAGAGGGTGGAGAAATCACTATTCGCGGTAAGCGTGGTAAAGACAAGCAAGTGCATTTGATTGTCGAAGACACAGGCAGCGGTATACCAGAAGACGAGCTGAAGAAAGTATTTGAACCCTTTGTCAAAGGAAAAGGCGGAAAAGCAGCAAATCAGGGCGCAGGGCTGGGTCTTTCACTGGTTAAAAATATTGTCGAACTGCACCATGGCCGTGTCGATATAGAAAGTGAAGTCGGCAAGGGGACAAGTATCTCGATGGTCTTGCCCGTGGATATGGGCGCTTCTTAAAAAAATCAGCGGGGGCTGCGACTTTTATTTCTTGGGCAAACCCTTGCTCGTAGAGTATTGCATATGCATTGTCTCACCAGGGTTAAGCCTGGCCCAGATGTGGTGCGCAGCCTGTGCAGCTTCTGCAAATCCGGTCAGTATCAATTTCAATTTATGATCGTATCCGGCGATATCGCCAACGGCATATATGCCAGGCTGCGAGGTTTCGCTTGTCGCCTGATTGGTGTGAATGGTTTGACCTTGCAGCTCAAGATTCCAATCCGCAATCGGCCCCAGTGAGGCTGCGAGCCCAAAGAACGGGAGTAAGATATCCGCTTTGACCTCGGTGATTGATTTATCATCAAGCGATTGCACGCCAATCGTCTCGATTTGGCCACCCTTCCCTTTGATATGAGCAAGTTGCGCAGGTATGATAAATTGTATGACCTTATTTTTTTCAAGCTCACGGAGCTGTTCGACACTTGCCGGTGCAGCGCGGAATTTGTCGCGCCTATGCACAATCGTCAAGCTTTTCGCCTTTGGCGCCAATGCCAAAGCCCAGTCAACGGCGCTATCACCTCCGCCTGCGATTACAATATCCTTGCCACTCAGGCTTTCTCGATCGCGTACCATATAAAATACAGATTTGCTTTCAAAATCTTTAATGTTGTCCAGAGGCGGGCGATTGGGGCCAAATGCCCCCGCGCCGGCCGCAATGATAACAGCGCCGCATTCTATGCTCAGATTCTGATCTGTTTCGATGAGAAATCTTTCCCCTTGTCGTTCAACCTTGGTGACTTGCTGGCCGAGATTGTAATCAGGTTTGAACGGGGTGGCTTGTTTTTCGAGGTTATGAATTAAATCTCCGGCCAGAACATCGGGCAAAGCGGGAATATCATAGATCGGCTTTTCAGGGTAAAGCGCCGTGCATTGTCCGCCGATCTCAGGCAAGGAGTCGATAACGCTACAGCTGAGACCCAGCATCCCGCATTCAAACACGGCAAACAGGCCTACAGGTCCTGCCCCGATAATGACGACATCACTTTGCTTTGTTTTTGCTTCCATCGCTGTGCTCTTTTCTTTATTCTTGCCAATATATGACTGGTCATGAAGTAATCGTCAATTGCGAAGAAGAGACAAACCGTCTGGCCGAGGTTCTGGCGGGGCAGCTATCTTGGCCGCAAACGCTTTTGTTAAAAGGGGATCTGGGTGCCGGGAAGACCAGTTTTTCCCGAGCGTTAATCCGTGCGTTGAGTGGTGATGCACAGCTAAATGTACCAAGCCCAACCTTCACATTATTGCAAACCTATGACACGGCCAAAGGCTCTGTTCATCATTATGATCTTTATCGTCTGGATGATCCGGAAGAAATTTTCGAGCTTGGTTGGGACGAGTCGATGGAACAGGCGTTGACCCTTATCGAATGGCCGGATCGTGCGGGGGTTTATCTGCCGAAAAGTTTTGTCTCCATAACGATTAACAAGGTTAAGGGCGAAGAGCATAAGCGTATAATTCGCATTGACGGATTGCCGCAGGAAGTTGATCTGAACGCGATGGTGAGACAATGAGCAAGAGTGTTGCACACGCCTTTATACTTGCTGCGGGTATGGGCAAGCGCATGATGCCGCTTACAAAAGAACGGCCAAAGCCAATGGTTGAGATTTTTGGCCAGCCGATCATCGGCCACATTCTGGATCACCTCAAGCAGGCGGGCGTCACCCATGTCACAGTGAACGGCTATTACAAAGCCGAAGTGTTAAAGACGTATCTTGAGACAAGAGATGATTTGGAGATTAGCTTTTCCGAGGAAACAGAGCTTTTGGATACGGGCGGTGGTTTGATGAAGGCTATGCATACAATGCCGGATGAGCGGCCTTTTTATATAATCAATGGAGATGCTTTCTGGACAAATCCGGCTTCAGGGTCTTTTGTCTTAAAGCAGCTGGCTGATTTTTGGGATGAGACGAAAATGGATCTCGCCTTATGTGTGGAGCCAATTATACACATGGCAAAAGATATGGGAGTCGGGGACTATCAAATAAATAGTGATAAACGCTTGATTCGTGCTCTGGATAAATCAGGGGATAATATGTTCACAGGTATTCGCATAACGGATAAACGTCTCTTCGCAGATGCGCCGAAAGATCAGGCCTTTTCCTTTATGGCGTTGATGGATGAGGCGCAAAAGCGGGAGCGATTATACGGCCTTGTCAATCCCGGTCGCTGGTATCATCTCAGTACACCGGAAGATTTGCTCAAAACGCAGGAGCGACTGGACAGAAACGCCTAAGCCCTGCATAACTATAGTTATGGGTCATATTTACTCTATCACTGCTGATATGCCATTTGCCGACACACTTGCGGCGGGCTTGATCGCCAGAGCAAAGGATACGCATTCGGGCGACCCGCTTTATTTGTCTTCTATTCGCTTATTACTACCGACGCGGCGGGCTTGCCGTACGATGAAGGAAGCGTTTCTGCGTCAAGGCGACGGACAGCTTATGTTGTTGCCAATGATCGAGCCGATTGGTGATCCGGATGAAGATGAGCTGGCGATCTTTGAGACCGGAACGGCAGCAGGTGCAAATGCGATTGATGGAATTGATATTCCCCCCTCTATGCCGCCCTTGCGTCGTTTGGCGTTGTTAACGGATCTGGTTTTAAAGCATGACGGTTTTGAGGGGAGTTATGCGCAGGCGCTTGCCCTTGCGCGGGCTTTGGGGCAGCTCCTCGATCAAGTGCAGACAGAAGATTTAACGTTGGATAGTCTGGAAAATCTGGTTCCGGAAAACTTTGCCGTGCATTGGCAAAAAAGCCTTTCATTTTTGAATATGCTGCGCCGTGAGTGGCCAGAGATTGTGGCGGCAGAAAAGCGTATGGACACCGTTGCCCGTCGCTCTCATCTTATGCATTTGCGTGCACGGCAATGGCAAGATAATCCGCCACAAGGACCAGTCATTGCGGCCGGTATTACAGGTTCGGTTCCTGCGAGTGCGGCTCTCTTGAAGGCTGTTCTTGCCTTACCGCAAGGAGAGATTATTCTCGCTGGCCTCGATCACAATATGGACGAGGGCATCTGGCAGGACCTACAAGACAACCACCCGCATTATACACACAAAATGTTGCTGCAGCGACTCGAGGTCGACCGTACAGCAATAAGGCCATGGCCTGAAGCCACGAGTCAAAAGTGCTATGAGAATGCTTGTGCCAGAGAAAAATTGATGAGCCGTGTGATGTTACCTGCCCAATATACACAGCTTTGGCGTGAGGCAGAGGATGATGCGTTCATTAAACGGGCTTTGGACAAGCTGTCTTTGACGCATTTTGAAACGGGAGTCGAAGAGGCGGCAGGAATCGCGCTTATGATGCGTGAAGTGCTGGAGGATAAAGATAAGCGAAAAACAGCGGCTCTGGTTACGTCTGACCGTAACCTTGCAGCGCAGGTCAAAGATTATTTGTTGCGCTGGGGTGTTGCAGTTGATGATAGTGCGGGCGATCCCTTGCGTAAGACCAAACGCGGTGAATTCCTCTTGCAGCTTCTTGATGTTTTTTGCGAGGGACTGCGCCCCGTGCCGTTGCTTGCCCTTTTGAAGCAGAGTTTATGTGGAGATGCGCTTGTTCCCAATATTCGCAAAGTTGTAAGAGAGCTGGATAAGGCTTTGCGCGGTGCGCCGCAAATGAATGCATTATCTGATTATGATGCCTATTTAAGGCGCCGTGACAAAGGAGAACTGGCTGATGTAATTGTACCTTTGTTTGATGTGCTCAAACCGCTCGAAGACGCAGCACATAGCAGACAAGAGCTCGATCAGTGGATTGTCCTTCATTTGAGCGCGGCTGAGGCTCTTGCGGCAACACAGGAAAAATCCGGTCGGGTTCGTCTTTGGGGTGAAGAGGCCGGAGAAGCCCTCGCCGGATTATTTGCCGATATGCGTCAGCACGCATCAAGCTTTAAGATAATGACACTTGATGATTATGCGCATTTGTTGGCGATGGTTATGGGCGAAGTGTCCTTGCGCGTTCCATACGGCCAGCATCCGCGCTTACGAATTCTTGGCTTGATGGAAAGTCGCCTGCACCATTCCGATGTTATGATTTTAGGCGGATTAAATGAAGGGAGCTGGCCCAAAGAAGCAGATGCCGACCCATGGATGTCCAGACCCATGCGTGAGGCTTTTGGCCTACCGTCCCCGGAACAAAAAACAGGATTTGCGGCACATGATTTTGTGCAAGCCTTTTGTGCGAAAGAAGTGCATTTGACCCGTGCACGTAAACAAGGCTCTGAGTTGACATTGCCGTCGCGCTGGCTGCAAAGGCTGGAAACCTATCTTAAGGCTCAGGGCTTTGAGCTGAATATGTGCCGTACAAGGCTTGATTATGGGTGGATTGCCACCGAGCTTGATATATATAAAGACCAGCCTCAGCCGTGCAAGCGACCGTCTTTTGCGCCGCCAGTAGCGGCGAGGCCTCAGGAACTTTCCGTGACGAATATCGAGACATGGCTTGCAGATCCATATAGCATTTACGCTAAATATATTTTGCGGCTGCGGGCTTTGGATCGTTTAGAAAAGCCTGTTGATGACGCCCGTCGCGGCCAGCTGGTACATAGTTTGCTCAATCGCTATATGAAGGCTGTTATGCAGGGTGAATTGATAGAAGATAGCCATGATATCAAGGATCGGTTATTTGCCGAATTCACAAATATTTGTGCAGAGGAAGGTTTGCACAATCCACAAAGCCAAAGCTGGTGGCCAAGGCTTGAGGCGGCGGTGGATTGGTTTGCCCGAAAGGAAAGCGAACGTATT
Source organism: uncultured Alphaproteobacteria bacterium (assembly GCA_964010795.1). Taxonomy (GTDB): domain Bacteria; phylum Pseudomonadota; class Alphaproteobacteria; order Micavibrionales; family UBA9664; genus CAXGMH01. The sequence goes on along the minus strand of CAXGMH010000005.1, from coordinate 21,216 downwards.
AAAGCAGGGGGGCAGCGACCACTCTTTTTGGAAAAGGAGGGACGTGCCGTTTTATATAAAGATGAAGCAACTGGCCGACACTTTAGCGTAACCGCCAAAGCCGACCGCATTGACCTCGATGACGCGGGGACTGTGAAGGTGATGGACTATAAAACGGGTAAGGCGGATACGCATATCTCCAAAATCAAAAAGGGAACCTCGGTACAGCTGCCATTGACCGGTTTTATATTGCAACAAGGCGGGTTTGAAAACACATCTTATGAGATATCCGATCTTCAATATTGGCAACTCTCGGGCGGCTATAAAGACCCTTGCGCCGTATACAGTGTTTCACCGGAAAAGGACGAGGACATCACAGATGTGATCGCGTCTATTCGTGATTATATCGGTGCGGTTGTCGAAGTATTCGAGAAAGAAGAAACGCCCTATATCTCTGTTCCCGATCCAGACCGAGAACTGCCGGAAAAGTTTCAGGATTATGCGCATCTGGCGCGTCTGCGTGAATGGCGAAACGAAGATGAAAACGCGGGGGAGGCTGCATGACAACGCTATCTGCGTCACCAACACCGCCCGCAGCCCCGCCTTCTGATAATGATCCGAATATTGCGCAGCGCAAGGCATCAAATCCCGAACAATCTGTTTGGGTTTCGGCCTCGGCCGGAACGGGAAAAACTAAGGTTCTGACTGATCGTGTGTTGCGTTTATTACTCCCCTCAGCTCAGCGAGAAGCCACACCGCCGCATAAGATTTTATGTTTGACCTTTACCAATAATGCTGCGGCAGAGATGTTGGAGCGTGTTGCAAAGAGGCTTTCTGATTGGGCGGTGATGAGCGAGCAAGAGCTGTGCGAGCATCTGGAAAAGAAACTTTTAGGTCATAGCCCGACCACCGATCAATTGATTAAGGCAAAACAACTTTTTGCCGAAACGATTGACTGTCCCGGCGGGCTTAAGATCATGACGATCCATGCCTTTTGTCAATCTATCCTTGCACGCTTCCCGATTGAGGCAGGACTTCTGCCCGGTGCGCAAATTCTAGAAGAAAGCACGGCTCAAAACCTGCGACGTCAGGCGTTTTCTCTAGTAATGGAGAAAATAAGAGAAGAGGAAAAAGCGGGCGGAGAAAAAACAATTCTAAGCTTTGCGCTGGATAATTTGCTGCGCAGTATGGCTTTTTCGGACTTTGAAACATTGATTGCTTCTCTGTTATCGGCACGCCATCGATTGGAGGCGCTATTACAAGGGCGTAACGGCTTGCCCTCGCTTATTGCAGACATTTACGACAGTCTTGGTGTGAAGGACGGGGACAGCGACGAAGAGTATATCAGGCTGTTGTGGGAGCATATCGATAAAACAAATTTTGCATATTTGTTTTCTACATTAGAGGCAAATACACCAGCCAAACGTAAGCTCGGCGAGGATATCCTGAATGCTATTCGTCTGCGCGATTTTAGTCAAATCTATGATCTTATTTTGACGCAAAAAGGGGAGCGTCGAGGTTTAGGCAATACTAAACTTAAAGATGATGAAAAATTTCTGGCGCAATACGCTTTGCTACAGGATATTATTTTAGAATGCATAGATCACCAGAAATCTTTGCTTTGTGCAAAGCGCAGCGAGGATGTGCTGTTGATTGGCGCGGCGGTGATTAACGCATATGAACGTGTGAAGTCGCAAGAATCCGGTCTCGATTTTGATGACCTCATCCATAAAACAGCACAGATGTTGGAACACACTGTCTTTGATGAAATGGCGCAAGGTGGCTTTAACCCTTCAATTGACTGGGTAATGTATAAGCTTGATGGCGGTATTGACCATATTCTAGTGGATGAGGCGCAAGACACCAGCCCTGCACAATGGCGCATTATTTCCTCGCTGGTGGATGAGTTCTTCTCAGGCGTGTCTGCGCGGGAAGATTTGATCCGGACTTTGTTTGTGGTCGGTGATGAGAAACAGTCCATTTATTCGTTCCAGGGAGCAGACCTGAAAACTTTTACGAAGATGCGTAAAGAGTTTGCACAAAAAATAGAAGGCACAGGCCGGAATATGGCGATTGTTCCGCTTAATATTTCTTTTCGTACAGTGCAAACGGTTCTGGATCTGGTTGATAGTGTCTTTGACACGGACGCTATGCGTTTGGCTGTATCCGCACAAAGTGACCATAAAATAAAGCATATCTCTTTTCGTGAAGGACAGGCTGGATATGTACATCTTTGGCCGTTGATTACAGAGGAAAAAAATGAGCAGTCTAAGCAAAAAACAAGTGATAAAGACTGGCCTTTACCTGTCCATGTCAGCACACGTTTAAAGGCATCATCGGTTCTTGCCACGGAAATTGCTGCACAGATTCGACACTGGTTGGATCATGGTTTGTACCTGCCGAGCAGGGAGAGGAATTTGCGTGCAGATGATATTTTAATCCTTGTTCGCAACCGCACGCCGATGGTGCGGCCTTTGATGCAGGCTCTCAAGGCACATGATATCCCGCTTAGTGGTGCGGATAAAATGATTTTGCGTGATGAGATATCGGTTATGGACTGCCTGCAGGCGGCGTCTTTTACACTCTTGCCCGAGGACGATCTGGGGCTGGCGACTCTTTTGAAGTCACCCTTTGTCGGTATGAATGAGCAAAGCTTATTCGAGCTTGCGCATGGGCGTGGTACACAAAGCCTTTGGGAGCATCTGAAGAATGCGCAGGATTATGCTGCGATCACGCGTTGGTGTCAGGATTTGATGATGCTTTCATCTCAACTTGACGTTTATGGGTTCTTTGCACGCCTTTTATATAGCCCCTGTCCGGCTTCAAGTCGTTCAGGACTTTATGCCATGACAACGCGTTTGGGTGCGGATAGTTTTGAGCCGTTGCAAGCGCTTTTATTACAAGCACAGGATTTTGATCGCGAGCATACAAGCGGGCTACAGGGCTTCGTTCATTTTATGCATAGCAATGAAACGAGTCTGAAAAGCGAAGCGGAAAAAAGCAGTAGTGCAGTCCGCATCATGACGGTTCACGGGGCAAAGGGTTTGCAGGCTCCTATTGTTTTCATGGCAGATACGACGGGCGGTCCATCTGCGGCTGGGTCTAAATCCGATCGTCTCTTATGGCCGGATCAAAGTGATTTGAATGTGCCGCTTTATGTCAGCCATAAAGAGAATGAGCCTTTGATCTATCAAACCGCAAAGGAGAGCATGAAGGCGCAGGATATCGAAGAGTATAAGCGTCTTTTATATGTGGCGATGACACGTGCGGAGGACAGGCTTTATGTTGCAGGCGCGAAAGGGAAAAAATCAATCCCTGATGATTGCTGGTATCATGATATCCGCACGGCATTGGGACGTATAGACGGGATTGCGGTTAATGAGTATACGCCGCTTAGTGAAGGTGTCGTGTTTGATGATGAAGAGCGAGACAGCATCACTTTTGAGCACGGACAGACAGCACAAAAAGGCGATCGTATCGAGGAAGTGGACGTACCAGGCTCTGCTGCATTGGATGCGGGGTCTGGAGGTGTTCCATCGTCTATTGCCGTTATGCCTGATTGGGTTTATGAGATGGCGCCCGATGAACCGACACCACCACGACCGCTGACACCGTCACGTCCGTCCCAAAGCGAGACCATGGTTGCTCGTTCTCCTTTGGATATCGGGGGTGCTAATATCTCAGAGGCTCGTTTCTTGCGAGGTAATTTGACACACGCCCTATTACAGTTTTTGCCCGACCTGCCTGCCGATCAAAGGTTAGATGCGGCCAAGCGCTATTTGGCACAGCCCGGCCACGGGATTTCGCAGAGGTTGCAGGCGAGTATCGCAAACGAGACAGTGGCGGTTTTGAATCATCCTGATTTCCATCAATTATTTGGCGCCGGATCACGTCCGGAAGTGCCGCTTGCCGGGCTTTTGGGAGATCAGGCATTATCCGGTCAGATTGACCGCCTTTTTATCACGGATGATAAAATCTGGATTGTGGATTATAAAACCAATCGACCATCCCCTGATAATCCTGCTGATGTACCGATTGTATATAAGGCACAGTTACAAAGCTATTATGATGCGTTGAAAGCGATTTTTCCTCAAAAGGATGTGCGATGCTTTCTTCTTTGGACGGATCAGTGCAATTTCATGGAGATAAATTGCCAGTAACCCTTTACGCTTGAATTACGAATACTACAGTATATACAGTACGATTTTTATTAAAAGGAAGGTATAAAAATGAGTGTCGCGGTTAAAGATGATACATTTGAAAACGAAGTTTTGAAATCTGATACACCTGTTGTTGTTGATTTCTGGGCAGAATGGTGTGGCCCATGTAAGGCGATGTCGCCGATTATCGATGAGCTTTCTGAGGAAATGAAAGACAAGGTCAAAGTGGCCAAGATCAATATTGATGAAAACCCAAATGCACCGACAAAATACGGTGTTCGCGGTATTCCGACTTTCATGATTTTCAAAGATGGTGAAGTTACAGGCACTAAGGTCGGCGGAATGAGCAAAGACGACCTTAAAAAATGGGTTGAGGATAGCGTCTAGGCTTTCCCTTATGACCTACATAGTCAAGATCTCCCCGAGGCGGCTATAAATCGTCTCGGGATTTTTTTTGTCTTGCTGCCCTGATTTTGTTTGCAGGAGATGCGAGCCGTGAGGGATGGGATTAATTTAAATACAGACCTGATGGTCCAAATTCGCCGACGATACGGCCACTGCGCCAATCCCTTAGATAAAACCCGCCATAAATATTGGTAATGTCATAGGCCTGATTGAAATAGGTGACGACATTGGTTTTGTCCTGATTACTCAAATGGTAGAAATTCGGTCCGACTTCTACAATCGGGACTGCTGTGGTGAAGAGTGTTCTGTCAAAATAAGAGGCCGTGATGATATTGGCTTGCTGGATACGGGTGAGGACTGCATCTGTGTGGTAGTCAGACGGATCCCATTCTTGTGTGTTCCAATCGGGTGCCTGCCACAAAACACGGAGGCTTTCATCGCTTCCACCATTGTAAGGTGCATAAGAGCCACTTTGTTCCATGTAGCTTTGTTGCTGGTTTTGTGGCGGTATTAATTCAGCGCCGTAATTATCAATGAGAAGAAAACCGCCTGCAACGAGAAAAAGAAATGTCAACATAATAACCGTGATCCTTAGCTTTGCTGAATTATTTAGCATAGATATTAAAAAAACATAAACACTTTTATGCTAGACTATTCTTATTATGATAGGGGTATCACATATTGCAATTTCGGGATTGAGATCGGCCAGCCAGCGTTTGCAGGCTGTGAGCCAGAATTTGGCTGTATCCAATGTGCAGTCTAAACTTATCGGTGCGAGCGGTACGTATGACGGACCAAAATCGGTTGATGCGCTAAGCCAATCCACTAAAACGGGCGGTGTGAAGACACAGCTTGTCTCGCGCAATCCAGGCTATGTAAGAGCGTATGAGCCACAAAGCCCGCAATCGGACGAGCAGGGATATGTTGGAATGCCGCAAGTGGATGTGCCAACGGAAATGATGCGTATGAAACAAGCAGAACACGCCTATAAATCCGCAGCCAGTTTAATCAAAGTCGATAATGAATTGCATGATTCATTGATGCGTGCTTTGGAAGATTAGAGTTTCTGGAACGTCCTTTGATCGGGACGGCGCCTTATAGTAGAACCGAAGTCAAAATATAAGCGCTTATTGAGACAGCGAGTATGAAAAACGTTACTTCATGAGCGTTTTCAAGCCCAAATCCGAATCGTTTACGCATGATAAGTGGCTTGTGTGTTTTAGTGAAAGGACTGCTGGGGGCACTATCATTGGCACAATTGGTTTCGTTGCAACGATAATGGATCTCGACGCGTTCAATCGCATCATCTTGGTTGAGTAGGCGAGCCTGTTTAATAGCTTTGGTTTGGCAGTCTTCATAACCGAATTGATACCAGACAGGGCGTCTTGCTCTGTGTTTCTTTTTAAAAACATAGATTTCGAATCGTTGGAAAGGCTCGGATTTTTCCTGTTTCTTCTCATCCGCGTTCGTCTTTAATGGAGCGCCAGCGCACATTGATCCCCACCTCACAAGCTAAAATTAAAAGTCCCCTAGTCTCCTTTACTATGCGGGAGAACTTCCTAAAAAAGCGTTAAAAAGATAAAAATTTATGAAAATTTTAGCATTTCAACGATGGCGGCTTGCTGAAACGCCCACGAATCAAGTATTTTAGGCTAAATTAAAAAGAATGAGATATGCCGAAAAAAGCCAGCCCTTCCAAGTCAGAACAGCTCAAAATACTGATCGCCAATCGTATCCTTGATAGCCTTGCCCTTGTTTATGTTATTATAGCAGGTGCCTTGCTACTGGCGTTGGCCAGTTATAACGCGGCTGACCCCTCGCTGAATACGGCACGTGGCGCAGAAGCCTATAGTGATATTCATAACTGGTTGAGCCTGCCCGGCTCTTATATTGCTGATTTATTGCTACAAAGTATCGGGCTGGCTGCCTTTTTGCTGGTGCCTGTCAGTGCCTCGTGGGCATGGAAGATCAGGCAAAGAATGCGTATCGGCAAGAAAGCATTGCGTTTATTGTCCTTGTTACTTGCATTGAGCCTTTCCGCCTCTTTGTTCGCTCTTATTCCGAATCAAGGAGACTGGCTTCCTACACCGAGTTATGGTGGAGCGGGCGGCACCCTGATTTCTAATACATTAAGTGGTATGGGGTTGATGCAAATCGGCGGCTGGGCACAGATTGTCATCTGGTCAGGCATTGCTGTGGCAGCGCTTTTCACATTGATTTGGTCAACATCAATTCCGGCAAAAAGCTGGTGGCAGGGTGTCAAGCGCGCTGGCTTCTTATGTTATAGTTTTGTTTTGTGGTTGCGCGAAAAGTCGGCAGATATATTCAATTGGCTGCATCATTATGGCTCGCACCCGATAGAGCGTGCCGAGCGGCCTGCTAAGGTGTCGCGTCATGAAAAACGCCCAAGCAAACAACAAGCGTCTGATACCGCTGTGGCGGCAGCCGATTATGTGGACGCTCCTGCGCAAGAGCCGCAGGCACCGATTACTCATCAAATGGATACGCCAAAGGCCAAAGATATTCCGATTGTCAAAGAAAGGCAGAGCGCTCAAGGCAGTAAGAATAGAGGTGGCAGTCTTTTTGCGCGTTCAGATGATCTGGACTGGGAATTGCCGCCGCTTGAATTGCTCAAAGATATGCCGAGATCGGCTAAAACCGGATTGGATGAACAAGCATTGCAGAGAAATGCCGGCTTGTTAACGCAAGTGCTGGAAGACTTCAAGGTTGATGGTGATATTGTCAAAGTCCATCCTGGCCCTGTTGTGACCCTTTATGAGCTTGAGCCTGCACCGGGGACGAAGTCTTCGCGCGTGATTGGCTTGTCTGATGATATTGCACGCTCGATGTCTGCTGTATCCGTGCGGGCGGCTGTTGTGCCCGGACAAAATGTCATCGGGATCGAGCTTCCGAATAAAGAGCGCGAAATTGTCTATTTGCGCGATACTTTCGAATCCAAGGAATATGCCAGCCCTAAGATCAAGCTTCCGCTTGTGCTCGGGAAGGATATTGGTGGACAGGACATTGTTGCGGATTTGGCAAAGATGCCGCATTTGCTGATTGCGGGGACGACGGGCTCGGGTAAGTCGGTTGCGATTAATACGATGCTTTTGTCCCTTTTATACAGACTTTCGCCCGAGCAATGCCGTCTTGTCTTGATCGACCCTAAGATGTTGGAGCTTTCCGTTTATGATGAGATCCCGCATTTGCTTTCCCCTGTTGTGACAGAGCCGGGGCGCGCGATTGTCGCGCTGAAATGGCTGGTTTCTGAAATGGAAAATCGTTACCGCGCTATGTCGAAACTCGGTGTGCGTAATATCGAAGGTTATAATCAGCGAGTTCGTGACGCCCTCAAAAAAGGCGATGTTTTAACGCGCAAGGTACAGACAGGTTTTGACCCGGAAACAGGCAAGCCTGTATTCGAAGACCAGCCGATGGATATGAACGAGCTACCTTATATCGTGGTTGTCGTCGATGAATTTGCCGATTTAATGCTTGTTGCGGGTAAAGAAGTGGAAAACGCGATCCAGCGCCTTGCGCAAATGGCACGTGCGGCGGGTATTCATATCATTATGGCAACGCAGCGCCCATCCGTTGACGTTATCACCGGTGTTATCAAGGCTAACTTCCCGACACGGATCAGCTTTGCCGTGACGAGTAAAATCGATAGCCGTACAATTCTTGGTGAAGGTGGAGCGGAACAGCTTCTCGGCATGGGGGATATGCTTTATATGTCTGCGGGTGGCCGTATCAAGCGTGTTCACGGCCCCTTTGTTGCGGATGAAGAAGTTGAAGCAGTTGTCAATCACCTTAAGGAGCAGGGCGAGCCGGATTATATCGATATTTTCACCGAGAGCGGTGAGGCAGGCGCAGGCGGTGGCGGCCTCTTTGACGCCTTTGGCGGAGATAGTGAAGGTGAGCAAGTCGATGAATATTACGATAAAGCAGTCGCCCTTGTCGCGCGGGAGCAAAAAGCATCAACGAGCTTTATCCAGCGCCATTTCCAGATCGGTTATAACCGTGCTGCGCGCATTGTCGAAGAGATGGAGAAACAGGGTGTGGTCGGCCGCGCCAACCATGTCGGTAAGCGCGAGATCTTGATCGGTTCGCATGATGCCGATACCGGAACATAATTTTTTATTTTGCATAATATATTTATATATGTTAGCCTCCCTCAAATTAAATGTAATTGAGGAGTAAATATTATGAGTGACGGTTCTAATGTTATGCAAGCCTTGGGTACAGGGCTCCTACTGGGTATGGTATTCGGTGTTTATGGAGAAGACGCGTTTAACAATTTAATGCATGGTGGAACAGCTATCAGCATGAATATGACGAATGAAGAACTTGCGCAGTATACAAGCCCTGCTGATCTGTACCAGGAGTTCACGAAACGTGCTGAGGATGTGTTTGGCAGCTATGGCGAGACTTTCCGCGTAACAGTAGATACGCCAAACGGCGATGTATCATCTTTTATTTACGAGCCAGGCTACCGTCAGGAAGCGATTGAGCCTTCTGTGCGAATGATTGAACCAACAGTGGCGCCTGCACCTGCCGGGCCACAAGGTTAATCGCAATAGATAGTTTTTAGTTAAATGTAATTGAGGGGTTTTAAACGATGGAAGAAAAGACTCATTCCGTAGAAACTTTAGCTGTGGGGGCCCTTTTCGGTGCATTGGTGACAAGTGCTTTTGGCCTTCTAATTGTCGGAGTGACTGCTACGAATCCAGAGCACATAGTTATTAATCAAGATACTATAGACACTGCGTCTACACCGGCTGAGCTGTATCAGATCTTCACTGAACAGGCGGCGCCTGTACTCGACAGATATGGCCAAACTATTGAGGTCAGAGTTATCACAGCTGATGAAGATAGATCTATTATCTTTGAACCGAGTTATTATGAGCCGGAAGTTTCACGCGAGCCTTCTGTGCGAATGATTGAACCAACAGTGGCGCCTGCACCTACCGGGCCACAAGGTTAATCGCTCTAGCGTCTTTAAAGAGATTATGTTGAAATAGGGGCATGAGTAATTTTGCCCCTATGACATTAGCCCTTCAAGAAGCAAAGCAAGCGGCTTTGCGGGATGAGGTGCCTGTGGGCGCGGTCATGGTCTATCAGGGGGAAATCATCGCCCGAGCAGGTAACCGAGTTGAAGAGGATAAAGACGTCTCTTCTCATGCCGAAATTCTGGCTATTAAGCAGGCAGCACAAAAACTGGGTGATGTACGTCTTCCTGAATGTGATCTTTATGTAACGCTCGAGCCATGTCCGATGTGTGCCACGGCAATTTCTTTTGCTCGCATAAGGCGTGTTTATTTCGGGGCTTATGATCCCAAAGGTGGCGGCGTCGATCACGGCCCGCGGATTTTTAACCACTCTACCTGTCACCATAGGCCAGAAGTATTTGGCGGTATTATGGAGGAAGAGGCCGCTACGGTGCTGAAAGAATTCTTTGAAAATCGCCGCTAGGGAGCAGAAAAAAGAGCTATGCTTTACAGCATGATTTGCTCATATGCCCAATCAATCCAGGGGAGAAGTGCTTGAATATCGGATGTTTCTACTGTGGCACCACCCCAAATACGGAGACCTGCCGGCGCATCGCGGTAACTGGCGATGTCATAGGCAATACCTTCATTATCAAGCAATCCGACAATTGATTTGATCGTAGCCCTTTGATCGTCTTCGCTTAAGACGAGGAACTCGGGCGCTATAATTTTAATGCAGATTGATGTGCGGGAACGATAGGACGCATCCTCGGCAAGGAATGCAAAACGCTGGCTGCTTTCAATCCATTGTGTAATGGTCTTCAGGTTGTCTTGGGAACGTTTCATCGTCGCAGTGATGCCGCCAATTGAGCTGACCCAGTTTAGGGCGTCCAGACAATCCTCAACAGCAAGCATAGACGGTGTGTTGATTGTCGCGCCTTCGAATATAGCGCTGTTGATTCTCCCGCCTTTTGTCAGGCGAAAGATTTTTGGCAGTGGTCGATCCGGTACGAAGCTTTCGAGTCTTTCAACTGCGCGCGGAGATAAGACAAGCATTCCGTGCGCTGCTTCGCCGCCCAGAACCTTTTGCCATGACCATGTGGTCACATCCAGTTTGTCCCATGGTAAGTCATAGGCAAACACAGCTGAGGTTGCATCACAGATGGTTAGTCCTTTTCTATCCTCACTGAGCCAGTCTGCATGAGGAACACAAACGCCCGATGTTGTGCCGTTCCAACAAAACACAACGTCTCTGGCCGGAGAAATCTCGCTTAAATCAGGAAGCTGTCCATAGTCTGCTTTGAATTCTCTGACGCCCGGTAATTTGAGTTGCTCGACAATATCTTTGAGCCAGTCACCAGAGAAGCTCTCCCAAGCCAGCACATCAACACCGCGCGGCCCTAACATAGACCAAAGTGCTATTTCAACCGCGCCTGTATCAGAGGCGGGAACAATACCAATGAGATAGTCTTCGGGGATGCCGAGCAGCGCTCGGTGTTGTTCTATGACCCCTTTAAGCTTGTCCTTACCGGGTTTCGATCTGTGTGAGCGTCCTGTCAATGCGTCTGATAATGCCTCGACACTCCAGCCCGGGCGTTTGGCGCAAGGGCCTGATGAGAAGCAAGGGTTTTGAGGCTTATGACTGGGCTGTGTGCTCACGCCTTTTATTCCGTATCCGCTTCGGTGTTGGTGCTATCTTCTTCAGCTTGTGGCTGCGACGCAGCGATTTCTTCTGCGGTTGGTAATGGTGCAGGGCTATCGCTGAGTGTACGAAGCCACTTAACAATATCAGCTCGATCTTCGGGATCTTTCATACCGATGTAGTTCATTTTCGTGCCCGGATAGGTTTTCTTCGGCTTCCAGAGGAATTTGTTCAAATTCTCATAGGTCCATTGTCCACCATCTGTGGCTAAAGCGTCCGAGTAAGAGAAACCTTCTTGTGCGCCCTTTGTATGGTTGACGACATTCCAAAGGTTAGGGCCGACGCGGTGCGGGCCGCCTTTATCAAAAGAGTGGCACGCCGCACAGGCACGTGAGAGTTTTTCGCCTTTTTCGATTGAGGCTGCTGCCAACATAGCAAGAATTGGTTCTGCGACCTCTTCTTTTTGCTGTGATGAAGCCAGTGCAGAGAGGTCTTCAGGCACTTCGATCGGATAGGCATCTGCTGTGATTTTTTCCGGATGGACGACCTTTCCAGCGACAAACCCTGTGAGCATAGCCGTAATACCCGCAATCAAAATTGCCGCAAAAATCTTGTTAAATTCCATTTCATCCATGAAAAGGCTCCTTCGCTATAGACCGATGCAAGTCGATCTTTCATACTTTATTCGGATATGATTATACAAGAGATCACTGCTGCGCCAAGCCCGAAATGAGGAAAAGACCGTGAAAGATAATCAAAATTTTGAATCTGTTGCGATACAAGGACATAAAGGCGCCTACACTGATGTTATGGCGTCACGTATTTTGCCCGATTTACGGGTTATCTATATGGAGAGTTTTGAAGATGTATTTGAGGCTTTTATGGCGCAGGAGCTGCGTCACTGTGTTTTACCGTTCCGAAACTCGATCGCCGGAGACGTAGAATTGCCGCGAGCTTTCCTAGACACGGTGTCTGTTCGCTCTTTGCCGTTATTAAGGCAGGATCATTCCCTGCCAATCCATCATTGTCTTTTGGGCTGTTTAGGTGCTGATATCTTGGATATAAAGACAGTGTTTTCGCATTACATGGCGATTAAGCAATGTGGTGCGTTCTTAGACAGGCATAATTTAATGTCCTCAGACAGATATGGTGATACGGCCAAATCCGCAAAATGTGTGGCGGATAGGCAAGATAAAAGCATTGCTGCTATCGCATCACAAGAATGCGCCGAATTTTACGGGTTGCAGGTTCTGGCAACAAATATTGCTAATAATCCTGATAATGTGACTCATTTTGCACATTTGGCATGGCAAATTTAAAATACTTTAAGGTATAAAATTATTGATCCTAAGGCATAGTTTATAATACTATACGTAAAATTATAAAGGTGTGTTTATGTTCGTATCAAACATTATGCTGATGGGCGCTCTTGCAGCGTTTAGCGGTCACGGTGAGGCGGCTCATCCATTCATCGACGGCGCAATGGGGCCGTCAAACGATTTTGAAAGTGATATTCGCTTTACGGGTGAAATTGGTAATTATCACGGTGCAAAAGTTGCTTTTATGCAGGTTAATTCGCCTTTGCGCTCTCCGATTGACGACAGCAGTCTTGAGCCATGGACGGTGATGGATTTGCGCGGAGCCTACCGTCTTTACGAAGATACCGAGCCAGCGGATATGGACTATCCGGAATTTGCACATTTAATGGCGGCTTGTGACGCGCTTAACCGTGCCGGTGAGCCGTGTTCTTTGTTTGACCGTAGTTTGCATCAGATTCGCCCGACGGTGCATTAAAGCACGCTTCCTGAGCGGTTCCCCTTTACTTTTCAGGGTTTTTGTCCTATACTAATAATGCTGGCTTATGCCAGATATGATGCTAAACGCGCTTGCGGAATAAGCGTTGTGGACCCGGGGGCAGTACCCGGCGGCTCCACCATAAGAAGCCTTCATCGTAGAGGCTTTTTTTGTGGGGCCGAACCAGGATCGACACGCGTAGTAAAGGTGAGATGTGGCATCCGGCATTGTACCGCCGTTATCGGGCTATTGTTATAAATGCAAACGACAATGATCGTTTCGTAGCATCCAACGATAATTCTTTCGTTGGAGAAGCTATCGCCGCCTAATTGGGCAGTGTAGCACGCTACAACTAGAATTCCTGTCCATTGAAACCGGATAGGTGAGGCGTGGGGCGGCCGAGCAACAGGACAGCCCCTTTTTTATTTCTCCTTTTTATTATATCTTTTGTAAATGTGTTTTTTTGAATGGCTATGGGATTTTTTAGGCGCTAATTTTGAAGCAATAATAGCTTTTTGCGCTTTGTCTTTGACTGTGTGCCAACTTGCCATAAGTCGCAGGCATAATAGAATATCTGTCAGGCCATTTTTGGTTGCTAATAGCTCTACTGTAGAATCGGATGGAAAATTTTTTTATGAATATTCAATCTGCAATGCTGGTATAGGCCCTGCCTGCATTAAAAGCTTTGAGGTCAAACACAATAACAGAATTTTGAACAATAAGCCCACGGTTTTAGAACAGCAATTGGAAAGTATAATTAGCTTCAAACTATCACATATTAGTACATTTAATATAGACTACGTATTAGAACCTAAAAGAGAGAAGCTATTGCTTAGGTTTGATGTGTCTTCATTAAATGACAAAAATATTATCAAAGATATAATGGAAAAAAGTCTGGATTCGTTGCATTTGGTAATCGAATATGAATCTTTCTATGGCGATCAATTTACCTTTGATACACGCGAATAACCTAATTCTCTATATCTTTCAAAGCGCGCCATCCGATATCGCGGCGGCAAAAGCCTTGTGCCCATTCGATGATATTTATTGCGCTATATGCTTGATCGCGGGCGGTGGCAAGATCGGGCGCGGTGGCGGTTACGCCAAGCACGCGGCCGCCATTGGCTAAAATACTTTCATCAGGGCCGAGTTTGGTTCCGGCATGAAATATTGTCGTACCTTTTATCATACCCGCTTCTTTCAGGTTCTTGATTTCCGAGCCTTTCTCGTAAGGGCCAGGATAGCCCTGTGCCGCCATGACGACACAAATAGACGGATCGTCTTTCCATTGAACCGGCTGTTTGATTTTCACAAGTTGCCCTGTTGCTGCGGCGTATAAAAGCTCGACCATATCACTGTCCAGACGTGCCATAAGCGCCTGGCATTCCGGATCGCCGAAACGGATATTATATTCCAGCACCTTGGCGCCATCTTTGGTAATCATAAGGCCGGCAAATAAAACACCGGTAAACGCATAGCCTTGCTCTGCCATTGTTTTAAGGGTCGGCTCCAGAATATCGCTCAAGATTTGTGCTTCCAGATCTGCACTCATGAGGCGTGCCGGGCTGTAGGCTCCCATACCGCCAGTATTGAGCCCTGTATCGCCCTCGCCGACTTGTTTATGATCTTGTGCCGAGGTCAGCGGAAGGACGGTCTTACCGTCACAAAGAGCGAAATAACTGATTTCTTCTCCGTAAAGAAATTCTTCGATTATGATTTCTTGCCCTGCGGCGCCGAAGCTCTCGCCAGAAAGCATATCTTGCGCGGCCTTTATCGCTTCATCTTTGGTTTGTGCAAGGATTACGCCTTTGCCCGCGGCCAGACCGTCTGTTTTAATTACAATCGGTGCGCCTTTCTCACGGATAAAAGCGATTGCCTTTTCGATCTCGGTAAAGCGCTGATAAAAGGCTGTCGGTACGCCGGCCTTAGCCAGTAAGTCCTTCATAAATCCTTTAGAACCTTCAAGCTGCGCTGCGGCCTGAGACGGGCCGAAAACAGGGATGGACGCATCGCGTAAGCGATCGGCCAGACCGTCAACAAGCGGAGCCTCGGGGCCTATGACAACAAGGTCAATTTGATTGTCGAGGCAAAATTCGAGGATATGTGCGTGATCGCTTTCCTTGATCGGGAGGCAGGTTGCGACGTCACGGATGCCCGCATTGCCGGGCGCACAAAACAGCCGCTCACAACGCTCGGACTGTGCCAATTTCCAACATAGGGCGTGTTCCCGCCCGCCTGATCCGATGACTAAGATATTCATGAACTGCTCCTCGCTTTTTACTTAGCAGGAGTGTACTCAATCTTCCTTAAGGCTGACAAGAGTGGTGTTGCCGCCCGCAGCTGTGGTATCGATGGAAATAGCCTGCTCGGTCGCAAAGCGTTGCAGGTAGTTCGGCCCGCCCGCCTTAGGCCCTGTACCGGACAAACCTTGGCCACCAAAGGGCTGTACGCCGACAATCGCGCCTGTCATAGAACGGTTAACATACACATTACCAACACGCATTGCCGCAGAGACAAGATCGGACTGGCGTGCCATGCGTGAATGCAGACCGAATGTCAGGCCATATCCCATGTCATTGATATCTTGCATCAGGGCTTCACGGTCCTTGGCTTTGTATCGGTAGACATGGATGACGGGGCCGAACACTTCTCTTTTCATGAAGTCGAGGCTGTCAATTTCTGCCAGAACCGGAGCAAAGAAGGGATGGCGCTCAGTAATTGCGCTGCCCTCATCGGGCATATTCGGGCATATTTTCAGGATTTTAGCGTCTTTTTCCAAGCGCTTGCGATGTGCTTTGAGCGTTTCCAAGGCGTCTTCATCAATAACAGGGCCGACATCGGTCGAGAGCTGATATGGATCGCCCACATAATATGTGTCCATAGCATTCATAATCATATCCAGCATCTTATCGGCAGTGTTGTCTTGTAAGCACAAAAGACGGAGCGCAGAGCAACGTTGCCCCGCAGAGCCGAATCCTGACAGGAGAACGTCGTCACAGACTTGTTCGGGCAGCGCCGTTGAGTCGACGATCATGGCATTTTGCCCGCCTGTCTCGGCGATCAAAGGTGTGATCGGGCCATCCTTTTTAGCCAAGGCCATATTGATTGCTTTGGCGGCTTCTGTTGAGCCTGTGAAGGCAACCAGCGCAGTTTTTGGATGGTTGACCATAGCGGCACCAAGTTTACCGTCACCATAAAGGCCGATCAGGACATCTTTGGGAACGCCTGCCTTATGCATCAGTTCAACCGCTTCTTGGGCGATAATTGGTGTTTGCTCGGCAGGTTTGGCGAGAACGCAGTTTCCGGCCATCAATGCGGCCACTACTTGACCTGTGAAAATTGCAAGCGGGAAGTTCCAAGGAGAGATACATACACATACACCTCGCCCGCGTAGACGATAGAGGTTCTGCTCACCCGTTGGTCCTTGAAGTTCTTGAAAGCCGCTGAAATGTTCACGCCCTCTGGCCGCGTAATAGTGACAAAACTCGACGGCTTCACGGACTTCGGCGATACCGTCAGGAATTGATTTCCCTGCTTCTTTGGCGCAAATCGCCATCAAGCGCTCGATGTTGTCTTCCATCAGGTCACCGATCTTCTCGATAATCTCGGCGCGTTTCTCACCGCCCAGAGCGTCCCAGCTCTCAAAAGCGTTTTTGGCTTTTTCAAAAGCCTTGTCGATGTCGCTTTCTTTTGTATCTGCCGGACGTGGCGGAAGTTTTTTGGCGGTCTTGTCCATTTCTTGATAGAGTCGCTCGACACTTTGCTTGTCCGTCAGGTCGATCCCAGCAGAATTAGCGCGATCGGGTCTATAGATATCAAGAGGAAGGGGGATATGCGGATGACGGCGGCTTTCCACTTCCTGTGCTTGATCGATTGGATCAGAGGTCAGGGAGTCCACAGGAATAGCCGCATCATAAATCTGGTTGATAAAAGATGAGTTCGCGCCGTTTTCCAGTAAGCGCCTTACAAGATAGGGAAGCAAGTCGGCGTGTGGCCCGACAGGCCCGTAAATAGAGACAGGTACACCTGATTCTTCATAAACCATATTGTACAGTTGCTCTGCCATCCCGTGCAATCTCTGGAACGCAAAGTTTGATTTGTCCTCACCTGCCATTTCAAGAATAGTCGCAATTGTATGTGCGTTATGCGTGCCAAGTAAGGGACGTACACCATGTTCTCTTGCCGCCAGGAGTTTCTCTGCACAGGCAAGGTAACTGAGATCTGTATTGCATTTACGAGTGAATACAGCGTAATCGGGCATTCCGAGAACCTGAGCGTGCTTGATCTCTGTATCCCAATAAGCTCCTTTCACCAGACGGATCATAAGGTCTTTATCGACACCTTTTGCCATCTCTACCAAACGTTCAATGACCCTTGGCGCTCGCTTTTGGTATGCTTGTATTGCCAAACCAAGGCCACCATAATTTTTAAGCGCAGGATCGTTAAATACGGCCTCGAAAATATCGAGAGATAGTTCGAGCCTGTCAACTTCCTCGGCATCCATAGTAAGGGCGATATTGTGTCTGGCCGCTGCTTTTGCAAGCGAAAGAAGAGAGTCTCTCAAGATCGGGAAACAGCGATCGCGTTGTGCCTCTTCATAGCGAGGATAAAGAGCGGATAATTTAACCGATATGCCGTCGCGGTTGAGGACTGGTGTTTGCGGGTCTGTACGTTTCTGTACGTCTTTGCCGATAACCTCAATAGCGTTCATATACGCATCATAGTAACGTTTCGCATCGGGCTGTGTGCGTGCGGCCTCGCCTAACATATCAAAGGAATAGAGATAACCTTTCTCGCGGTTTGGCTTTGAGCGTTTTAAACCTTGCTCAATCGTCTGTCCAAGGACAAATACGCCGCCTAGAATTTTCATGGCGCGGAAGGTTGCTTCGCGGATGACAGGCATTCCGAGTTTGTTCACGGTTGAGCGCATTACCGATTGGGATACGGAAAGACCAACGGTCGATAATTTCACAAAAATATCTTCTGCCGTTTTGATATGGGCTTTCCAGTCTGCTTCTGAAAGTTTGTCTTCGATTAAGGCATTTGCGGTGAGGCTGTCTGGAACACGCAAGAGTGCCTCTGCGAGCGTCATCAATGCCAGCCCTTCTTGAGTAGTCAGGTCGTATTCCTGAATAAACTGTTGCAAGACACCGGCGTCTTTTCGGTTTTTTCGAATTGTCTCGACATAGGTTCTGGCCTTTTCACGAATATGCGTCCGTTGTTTCTCATTAAGTCCTATGGACTGAATGAGTGTGTCAACGCAGAGTTTCTCATCTGCAAATTTTGTAAAAACTGCCAAATCCTGAGTCATATAGTCTCCTCTTATTGCTCGTAATACCAACATAGTCTAAAATCGCAATTATGACAGAGATTTTCGACCCTGCATCGCAGCAAAACATGGCTCACCCCGGCAGTCAACAGGGCAGTAACGTGCCGCCCTATTCTGTGAGTGAGATATCACAGGCTCTCAAGCGTAGCGTTGAGGATCAGTTTTCCTATATCCGCGTCAGAGGAGAGCTGAGCGGTGTTAAGATCGCAGCCTCTGGGCATATGTATGCTGACCTGAAAGATGACAAGGCGGTTATGAATGCGGTATGTTGGCGAGGCAGTGTGAACCGCTTGTCGCTGAAGCCCGAAGACGGGTTGGAAGTCATTTGTACGGGGCGTTTATCAACCTATCCGGGGCGGTCGAGTTATCAGATTATAATAGAGACGATGGAGATGGCGGGCGAGGGTGCATTGCTTAAGATGCTCGAGCAGCGCAAAAAAGCACTTGCAGCTGAAGGGTTATTTGCACCAGAGCGTAAGAAGCTCCTTCCTTTTATTCCAAAGAGGATTGGCGTGATTACTTCGCCCACGGGCGCGGTGATTCGTGATATTTTGCATCGTTTGGCGGATCGTTTCCCAAGAGATGTTCTTGTATGGCCGGTCAAGGTTCAAGGCGAAGGTGCTGATGAAGATATCGTGCGTGCGCTTAAAGGCATGAATGCCCTGCCGGAAACGCTAAGGCCTGACTTGTTGATATTGGCGCGTGGCGGCGGATCACTCGAAGACCTTATGGCTTTTAACGAAGAGGCTGTCGTGCGCGCTGTTGCCGGATGCGTCATTCCGATTATCACGGCTGTTGGCCATGAGACGGACACCACTTTGGTGGACTATGCATCCGATAAACGAGCACCCACGCCGACGGGGGCCGCAGAGATGGCTGTGCCGCGCAGAGATGAGCTTTTGGCGCAGGTGAAAAATTATGACACGCGGCTTTATCAGTCGTTAACGCGTCAGATTCAGCATTACAAAGATCGTTTGCTCAAGGATTCACGTTTCTTGCAAAATCCGTCGCGTATGCTTGAAGCACCAAGGCAACAGTTTGACTATCTGGCGCAAAGGCTTGCTACGGGGTTTGAGCGCTGTATCGGACATAAAGAAACGGCATTGATCCGTAATAGTTCACGCTTGCGCCATCCGAAAGAGCAAATCCGGCAAATGCAAAGCCGTCTTCTCGATCGTCAGGAGAGATTATCGGCTTTGGGTGTGAAGCTCTTGAAGCCGTTTTATGAGCGTATCGCAGGCACGCAAAGATTGCTGGATAGCTTGTCTTACGAGAGAGTGCTTGATCGCGGTTTTGCGCTTGTGACCGATAGCAACGGTAAACTGATCGACCGTCCCGAGACTTTAAAGGACGGGAACGCTGTGACTTTGAGGTTTAAGGATAAAGTCGAAAAATCAGCTGTGATTACAGACGGGCAGCAGACGCAGCGGCTACCTCAACCAAGGCGAAAGGCGGCTGCACCCACCTCAAAAAGCGGCAAAGATCAGGGGCAGCTCTTTTAATAAAGATTAGTTGCGACCACGAATGCGAGAAGAGAGGTCTTCTACGCGTTGGTGCTTGTCTTCGAGCATAACTTCGACCATAGTCGCAAGAATGGCTTCTTGGCGCATGGCGCTTTGTAAGGCGTCATACATCACCATATTCTCAATCGCAGTCGCCATGACCATATTTTGCTCATTGCCGTCTTCATTGACTGTGTTCATATAGCCGGGATGCATATAAAGGAGTTTTGCCAAACCTTTTCGCTGTGCGGAATAACTCGGGTTCTCCTGAATTTGTTTCAGCATGGAACAAAATGAGCCGTCGCAATTATCAAAGTCGACGCCAAAGAATTCATCGATCTGGCCAAAGGTTGTGTTCTCGGTGTCGCCATTTGAAGGCTCTGTGCGGGCAATTGCGTGTCTGAACACGTTTTTCGCAACAGAGCTATAAGCGTCTAATGTGCGTTTGGCCAACAAGAATTCTTTAAGATCTGTATCTTCGATCAGACCGTTTTCGTCGGTCATCTCTTCAAGATCAGCCTTGCTTGGCGGTGTTACGGCATCCGAGCGGAATAGATTATCCATCAAGGCCTGCTGCGTGTAGTTATCGGTCGTGTAGTTGCTCTGGCCACAGCTTTGTGTTTCACCGGCAGTCGTCTGGCGGGTGAATTCGCGCTCACCCTGGGTCAGGACTTGCTCGAACGCACAGTTAAAGTCGGAATCACAATTGCGGTTGCATTCATTGCGCAAAAGAGGGCCGCCACCAACTTGTTCATAGGCTTGCTCGACATTATCAATGCAGGCCTGCGCTCTTGGTGAATTTAAAATCGGGTCAGTGCTGTGGTTATTGTCACCTTCGTCGATAAACGTGATAATACAATTAGCGCGCGCCGTAATCTCTGCGAGAGGGCCGCGCTCGTCAAAGGCACCGCCACCTCCGCCTGTGCTAAGGCTGGCATTCATGGCGGCATAGCCACCGAACAGATTTGATGTATTACTTTGATTCACACAGGCGCGCATTGCGTCTGGTGAGTGCAAAGCGGCTCTTTCTTGCTCAAGCTCAAGCTCTTTTTCGAGAACATCGCGTTTCATCTCGCGGCTGTTATTGGCATCTTTACCGATATTACGTTTCAGAGAGTTCCAGTTGTCATTCGCTTTCATGGCCTTGGAAACATTGTCTTCGACAGCTCCAATACCGGCGACTTCACTGGCTGTTAAGAATTGGATAAGAGGAAGTAATACCGCATTAAAAAGATTTGCAAAGAAAGCCACAATTAATTGGTTCCAGATAAAGCTGACTACGGCTTGAATCTGAGCCCATATCCAACCTAAAGAGATTTCTAAAAAACCAGCTACATCGGGAAGTGTATAGACAGCGGTTTCTTGATAATAAGGTGAAGGCTGTCTGTTTGCCTCATCATTTGGTGCGGCCTTATAA